>CAZRRC010000080.1:0-10781 GCA_964602395.1 uncultured Proteiniphilum sp.
TAAAGGATTATATGAATTTTTATAACAGGGAAAGACCCCATCAGGCCTTGGGATATAAAAAGCCGGAGGAAATGTTCCGGGCGGCCGCTTAGTTTCTTGGGACCGCCCCGCGGGGCGGTCCCAAGAAACTAACTTATTTGAGAGTAATAACTGTCTAAGGAAGGGGAGAAGTAAAAATGATTGGCGTCCACTTTACATTTCAGCGATGTAAACCTCCAAAGGATTTAAAGACTTTTTATCAATACCCGTCATGTTGAGCGAGGCCGGGCTGGTTTTGCTGGTATTGGTGGCGATGATATACTTTTTGCCCGCGCTTTCCTTCATCATCACATGCAGATCGTTGGTTATGCGGGTCTCGGCGGTATTCATCTTGAAAATAGGCACATTTTCATTCAGCTCCTTCAACAGGGGGGTGAGTGCGTCAAAGACATCGGGTTCCTTTGTTGTCGTGCTCCAAAACAGGACACCGGTAGCTCCATGTACGATGGAGGTGTATATCTGGCATTTCAATTCGTTCACATAATCCCCGGGAGACATGCCTGCAGGTTTTGAATAGCCGTTGCCGTCAAAATAGAGCCACACCGGCATATCGCCCACCCCTGCCTTGATGGCATCTACGGTTATTCCCGATAATATGGGATATTTGAAAAAATCGTTGTATGCGTTTAAGGAAAAAAGATTTCCACTGTTTTTATACGCTGCGGCGATCTGTTTGACATTTTCGAACCACATCTTTTTGTACGACTCCAAATCGATGTTGTGATAAGAATATTTACCGTGGCTGTCGAAATCGTACACAGGCGTGCCGTCGTAGGCTTCAAAAAATCCCAATAGCGGGATCGTGGTGTTGGCCCTTGCATTGTTGCCCAGCAGCTCATAGGGAGGATCTTTTGGCATCGCATCATGGTCCTTGAGGTATCTTTGTTCAAAAAAGTACGCGCTGCCCCTTCCGTGTCCCAGGAGGTCGACCAGCACGAGCGGCTCCCACTCTTTGAGCCTGATCCGCTCGTATATTTTTGCGCCTACGGACGGGGGAGTGAAATAATGGCCCATGCCTCCCAGACCAATCTCGTCGATCGTATTGTACTCCATGTCAAAATTACCAAACGTCGTTTTCAGATAGTCTACACCATAATCAATGGCGCTGATGAGCTCGGGGTTGTGCTGATTTTTTTTCAGAAATTGTGTGCCATAATAGTCCTTATCGGCTCCATCGGGTAAATTTTGGTTGCCCAAATAGACTTCGATTCTGAATCTTAGGTAATTACTGATTATCAATACCTTATCGAACATGTACGGTTTCACGAACTTGTTGTCCAGGATGATGGTGTTCACATATCTGGTTTTTTCCTTGAAGACAGCCTCGTTGCTGCCATCGGGATCCGGTTCCCGGTGATGGTTATATCCCGGGAGGTTATAATGCACCAGACCAAAGAACTTTTCATTCCTGCGCGTGGCAGGATTTATCCTGTATACCCAACTTTCCGTGTCTTTTACGTTATCTCCGGGTGTATCTTCCTTTGGATCTGCATCCTCGGGGACGATCTCCCTGTCGGCACAAGAAATATTTAGCGCCAAAAAAAGCATGGCTGCCGTGATGATGGATCGAATTCCAAATCTGTTTGTAAGGGTCATGGTGTATGTTTTTAATCTGATTAAATTGAAAACGATGGCTGAAGCAACCACCGTTTTCAATACTGTTGAATGAAGAATCATATTCACTATGGATAGTCGGTAAAATACAACTGGCCCCCATTTTCGCCATCGCTGAATACGATGTAGTTTGAATCTGAATTGGCTTTCAGGATTTTCAATGTCGCCAGGTTTACCTCTACGGGATCGGCACCTCCGGTGATGATCCTCATTTTTGCATTGGTTTTTACACCTTCTGAAAAACCACCGGCCCAAGTCAGAATATATTGTGAATTACCTTCCAGGATGTCAGATAGTGCCACCAAACCAGGCATGGCGGTGATTCCGGCTCCTCCCGGCCTGTCGAATCGGATGTTTTGTCCCTTCCAGGTAAATGTGGGGGTAGTTGGGGTTAGCACCGAAACGACCACATTGATGGTGGCGGTCTTGCCAAGCGCATCGGTTACAGTGATGACGGCAGTACCTTCATTGACTCCGTTGATCTTAATGTCTGCGCCTGTACCGGCGTTTGAAACTGTTGCCACATTTTCATCGGATGATTGCACACTGTAGCCGCTGTTGCCGTTTCTCACACTCACAGTTGTGGAGGCCAGCTCGGTAGTGATGAGGTTCAAATGCACTTCATTTGAAACCAATTCAAGATCCAGTACCGGTTTTTCAAATTCTTCGGCTTCGCATGCCGTAAACAAAAAGATGAGGCTTAACCCGCATATCGTATATACAAACTTTTTCATTTTATTTATTTTTAATGTCATTGAAATCCTGATTATTTCTCCACGGTTACCCGGGTCATGTACGTACCATCATCGCTGGTGGCTTTCACTTCAAGCGTGCCCGAATATCCGGATAAATCGAACTCATAATCGATCATCTCCACCTCTTCTCCGTTCACAAACAACTTGGTAAAATGAGACCGCGACGCTTCAGGGCCCACCAGGGTCACGTAATCGCCAATAACACTCAATGTGGGCACTTCCAGCCAGTTAAACACATCTCCAGCAGGTAATACTGTAATGGAAACAGTTTTTGTAAAAGGCTTGAAACTTGCGTCTCCCGCTTGCGTGGCAGTAATCTTCACACTTCCGTGACGTATTGTAGTGACCTTGTTGCCGGAAAGTGTGGCAATTGCATCTTTTCCGGCTTCGATGGTGTAAGTAACGGCAAGGCCTTGATCAGTCTTCTCGGGCAGAAGAATTTCATTGGCCTGATAGGTCTCGATGGGTATCAACGATTCCAGCGATTGATCCCGCAGGGGAATGCTGGTAGTTGTCAGCGTGTTACCTGCAGCATCCTTGACAACATAATTTTTGGCATTTGCCAAGGTCACATGGTCGTTGATGGCCATATTGCCCTCTTCACCCGCAAGGTTTATCAAAGTGATTGTTCCGGGAGTTTTGCCATTTCTGTCGGCAAGTTTATTCATGATGGCTGTGATGTCAGCTGTGGGCAGGTTGTTTCCTAAGATATTCAGATTTTCCACCAACTCCAGATAATTGGCCGTCAGTTTTAACTCTCCCAATTTGTTGTTCGACAAATCGATGGATGTGGTGTAATTATAAAAAGGATTCTGCAAATAGTCAAACTTCGTCCATTCATTACCCGAAGATTTGATCTCCTTGACACGACCGTATACAGCGATGTTCTGACTCCCGGTTGTATAAGTGGCAGCAGATCCAAAAGTGGTGACCCCTTCGCCTGCATCTTTTGTTCCGTTGTCGTTTAAATCGATCCAGATCTCTGCCTTATCCAGTTCTTCTGCAGCAATATTCAACGAGATTTGTGAACCGACCGCCTTTTCGGTTGTAAATGATATTTTGTAGAAGTTGGTGACATTTGAAATATCACTGAATCTTGTTCCACTGGTTCTCACATCAAGAGGCGCCCATTTACCACCAAATACAGGATGACTCAGGTGATGTTGATGCAGTTGATTCCCTTCAGGGTATTGGGTCCAGCTGCTTCTGGTGTCGATACAATAGAAATTGCCCTGTGCTTTATTCAGTCCCGGTACAGCGGGCAAAGAAGCAATGATTTGGTCTATATTCTCTGATGAGATGAAGTTGCGTGAGAAATTTACCTGAAACAGCGCGGGGTGCGCCCCCATGATCAAGCCGGTTAAATTGTTCCTGTCGATATTTAACTGTTCAAGTTTAGACAGTCTTGATACATCCATGACACCTTCAATTCTGTTTTCATTCGCCTGAAGATGATAAATTTCGGTCTGTCCTGTTAAATCCAGATTCTTGAGTTGGTTACCCTGCAAGTACAAATAAGTCATGCCTGGATTATTTGTAATATCAATAGAAGTGATTTTATTGGTGTTTGCGCCAAATCTCTTGACTACACCATAAATGTGTACCGTTTGATTTTGCAATGTATATCCTTGTCTTTGACTCCAATGTCCCCATGCTTTCGGCACAATCTGTTCACCCTCGTCACGGGTTCCATTGAGGTTCCAGTCAATCCAAACACCCGGTCTGTCATCTGCAAGCGCATCAAACGACATGGTAATCGTGGAACCTACATCCAGTGTGGTGGTAAATGTGATGCTCGGCTTTTCTTGTCCAAAAGCCACACCACTGATAGACAAGAAGAAGATCAGATTAAATAGTTGTATCTTTTTCATTTTCTTATAAATTAAATATGTTTTCTACGAATTTTTTTTGTGATGGGTTTTCCTTTCCTTATTTGTAACCGGTCAACGACAGCGGCATCAGGGTGGGAAATGACCATGTGAAATGTCTTTTAAAAACGATGGGCCTGCTGCCCGCCACATAACTGTTATATGCCGGATCACTGTAGATGCCATACAGGGCCTCTACCAGGTTACCAGGCCATCCGGCGGGAGAGCCCTTGGTTGGATTTGCATGCCACGGCCATTCCGTGGGGTGCTGTACATAATAAAGAAGAAAATCGACTGCCTTTTTTATGGAAGCACCTTGGGGTGATTGCATGCCGAAGATGTTCTCTCCGGTCATGTTGTAGCCTATCCAGGCCGCCGCAGTCATGGGAGACAATGAAAAATAGGTGTACCACATGCCATCGGCATTGCGGCCGACCTCTTCGGGCATGTGCCCATCCGCGGCAATTTTAATGAAAAGATCGGACTGGATGAGACGGATGTTTTCACTTGCCTCTGCCATGTTACCGGTCATTGAAGCGCTAAGGATGGAAGCATATCGTCCCCAGTCGGCCCAGTTATTCTTCCGGGTCCTGATGCTATTGCCCGCCTTTTGGTACACATCCACCACCCACCTGTTGAATTGATTGCGTGCTGTCACTCCCCATAATTCCGTATCGGTGATGAGCTCTGCCGCAATCATTAATCCACAAGCCGACCGTGTGAGTGCCAAGGCTCCATCGGAACCTGAATAGGATTTGTTGGTGGTGTACCAGGCTTTTAGGTAGTATAAGGACTTTTCGCCATATTTTTTGTCGCCCGACAGTCGGTAAGCCAATGCGGTGGCATATGCAGCGTAGGCGTCGTGATCCATTCCCGCCACATTTTTGTTGTGTGTTGCCGGGTCGGTGTAATACCCCGGAATATAAAAATCGGCGAGGGCGCTGTGCTCCTTATTTTCGGTGATCACCTGATCGGCTTCTGCCATTAACTTTCTGTATGCGGTATAATAGGGTTCAGTCTTTCTTACCACGTTGTATTTCACAAACCGCAGCTGCTCCACAGGGTGCATGTTGTGCACCGTGGCCTCTTTGGCTGCCAAAGGATCCAACGTCGTGAACGAGATTTTATCCAAATAGATCGTCCTGGCGTTGTTGTCTATCACGTAGGGCAGCACATCGTATCTTGTATTTGGTTTTAATCCGTCGATGATTATGTCCCCCTGGAGGTGCTCTTTTTTCACAGGACTCGCCGACGTGGCCGATGTTTCGCTGTAATGAACGCCCCACTCCTGATAAGGTGCGGTACGCGAAAAATAAACGATGGCGGCGTTCTCCGAGATCATGGCAGGATCGATGGTTACATCAGTAATCTGCTGTTTCAGTGTGGAGAACTCCTTTTCTGCTCCGTGCTGTATGGTTCCATCATCCACAAAGGCCCGGTATTTATAGGATTTTTCGGGAACCAGATCATTGAACTGTACCCCAAACTCATCGCCCGACGTCATGGTACGATAGAATTGCTTGTATCCGTTCCCTTCGTCCAGCTCTATTCCATAACGTGCAATGGTGCCACTGCCCCTGTCCAGGATCCTCCCCATACACAAAGCGGTATAGTCGGTGATATGCAACACGTCAATTGTTTCGACCTTTGCCAATTTTACGGCCACAGGGCTATCACAGGAAATCATTGCGATTGCAGATAAAAGCGTAAGATAGTTGAATAGCATCTTCATCGATGATTTATTTTGCAAATTTCAAACCATCCAACTGATCCCAGTCGCCACGGGTAAAATCGGGAATCCGTACCGGCATGCCTCCATTGGATGCCGATATTTCTGTGAGTTCAACCAGGCAGGACCACTCTGCCGCATCGTACACGTCGATGTCGAGAGGAAGCCCGTGCTGCAGGCAATAAATCAACCGATAATCCATGATGAAGTCCATGCCGCCATGTCCACCCACTTTTTTAGCAAACTCACCAACCTCTGTGATGAAAGGGTGTTCATACTTTTTAATGAGCTTGTCGTATTCTTCCTTGTTGAGAAAATTATGGGCATTGGGCTCCAGTGCGATTCCGGGTGTAGGGTACTTTTGGGCAAAACCCTTTGTGCCGCTCAACGTATGCAAGCGACTGTAAGGCCTGGGGCTTGTGACATCGTGCTGAATCATGATGGTTTTCCCTTTCTCGGTCTTGATGATGGTGGTATTCATGTCGCCCATCTTATACTCTTTTTTGGCTCTTTCGGAATCTTTTCCGAAAGTATCTTCCAGGTACTGGGTCATGCCGAACTGATCGGATGAAACGGACACAAGATAGTTCATCTTGTCACCCCTGTGAATATTCAGCGCCTGGCAAACGGGGCCGAGGCCGTGGGTAGGATAAGGGTTTCCCGTGTACTCCTCATAGAACGGTGTGCGCCAGTTGGTGGTACTTTTCAGTTGACTTCTCAGGTCGTGAATGTATGCACCTTCCACGTGGACCAATTCTCCAAACACGCCCTGTTGAACCATATTTAGCGTATTCAGTTCAAAAAAGTCGTACGTGCAGTTTTCCAGAATGGTGCAATGCAAACGCATTTTCTCTGCCGTGTCAACAAGCTGCCAGCACTCATCCACAGACAAGGCCGCGGGGACTTCGATGGCCACGTGTTTACCCTGTTCCATGGCATAAACAGCCATTGGCACATGATTTGACCAATCGGTGGTGATATATACAAGATCAATATCATTCCGTTCGACTACCTTTCTCCAGGCTTCTTCTCCCAAATATTCATCTGCAGGCGGAAAGTTTCTACCTGTAATAATCTCCCGGGTCTTTTTTAGCGCATCTTCCTTGATGTCGCAGATGGCTTTTATCTCCACACCATGCATAAAGGTGAATCTGCGCGACGCCTTGGAGCCCCTGTTACCAGTACCGATTATGGCTATTCTTACCGTAGGAATGGGGTCCACTGCAAGTTGCAGTACATTTTCCTGGCCGGCAGGGCGGAGACCTCCATAGTTGATGTCGGGCTCTTGCGATACCTCCTTGTGCTGCGTTGCACTACAAGATACCACGCTTAAAACCAATATTGCGAATATGTAATTTAAAATATTTTTCTTCATGCTTTAACAAGTCTGATAAATTTATTCTGAAAGTTCATTTATAACCCGCTTGGCTTCTTTCAGCATCTGTTCCACCGGGGTGCCGGGCTTCCCTATCACATTAAATTTCTCCACTGTATTATTTAACTCTGCAAGTTTAAAGATAGACTCGTTGCTATTTTTTTTCAGAAACCCCAGCTTTAGAATTTTAATCTTCTCTACATCCTGAATTCCTTCTTTCAACCTCTCAAAACGGATGGAACTTCTTCCGTCGGGATATACAAAGTAGGTGTCTCCGGACGGAAATTTCCTGAACCTTGAGTCAACCACAGGATCTTCAGGCCAAGAATTATAGGCCCATCTAAGCATACCGTTATATCCGGCCGCGTAGGAGTACCAGGCCGCGTAAACCGACTCTGCCGATGGAGAGAATGTAAACATATTTGGAAAAGGATCACTGCAGCAGACATAATAAGTGGTGATCAGGTCATTTGCCCTTCTGAACGCGATATCCTTTGCGTCGACCTTTGCATTTACCTTCACAGTAATATCCTTCATCATGGGATAGTTCTGATAACTCTTGTGGTTGTCGGCCAAAGAAATACCGAGTTCGGGAGCATACGCTGCAAGTAACTTTGTGGCTTCTTGCATCATCTCGGGGGCACGTTCGTCCATGGCAATACTGGTGATTTCCAGCCATCCCTTTTCGTCCAGATGCCTGGTGAAATCTGTCAGGAAGGGAGCCCATAACGCTGTAAACGTATCAGTACCCGGATCTGCAACGACAGTAATGGTTGAATCAGTTGCCGCATCAAAATATTCCAGTTCATTATTCCAGGGTAGCAAGGAATAGCAGTTGATCATCTTATTTATACCCAGATCAATCATGAAGCTCACCCATTTATCAAAAATGGTGTAGTCGTAGCTCCATGTGTCGTCCTCTTTCCTGGTCCAGACAATCATGCTCTCGTAGGCATCGTAGCACTGATTGTTCCAGGGGTCCTTGTTGAGATTTGCCGTGATCACTTTTTGTCCGGCATCTGCGAGCATCTGCATCACAGGTCTCATCTTTTCAAAATGGGCGTCGCTCCAGCATTCCAGTCCGGCGTAGCGTGCCACGGCCGACGGGTGTTGCCAAAGATCGAGGTGATAAGTCCACCGGGATGCAGGCGGTAAAACCTTATTCTGCACACGCAAAATGATGGGAAATTCCAGCAAGTCGTTGCCCTTTGATTGAATGGTGAAACGGCCATGGTAAGTGCCTGCCACGGCTTCTGACGGAATGTGTATGGACACCCAGACAGGCCTGACCTGTTTGGGTTCCATATCGAACCTGTCGAGTGAATCGAGCAGGTCGGGCATCAACACCATTCCGAACTCATTCTCCTTTTCCCGCGTCCTGCATACGAAGTTTTCTTCTTCACTCAGGGTATATCTCACGAAGCGTGCCTGGGCTATGTCCGATTGAATAACATGATCTCCCGAATGAAAATCGCTAAAGCTATATTCCACACCCTCAGTAGCCACACTGTTCCACAACAATACCTGGGCAGAAAGAGTTTCTCCTTTCCATCCTGTCAGAACGATGTCATTTAACTGCTCCACTTCAGGTAGGACAGCGCGCGGATGTTTTAGGTCGATACTTACGACAGCGCCCTTTAATCCGGCTTCAACACCACGCCAGTTGGAGAGCGTATCTTCTGTGGGATCATCTAATTCTGTGTGAGTTATTACTTTACCGCCATCTTTTGTGGTACTACAACCGATTGCAATAAGTAAAACGCTCAGAAGTGATAACAGGAGGTACAGTTTTGCGTTGAATTTCATACGATTTATGTGAAAAATTAATATCCCGGGTTCTGCACCAGCAGACGGCTGTTTTGCATCTCGTCAATGGGGATTGGGGCAAGATACATGTTGTTTTCCCATCTACGTGTTTCAATGACGGTCCGCTGGTAGAAATCAGCCAGATTGGCGGCATCCATGTTCATGCCATGAAAAGCACCACCTTGGCCACCCTCTCCGGGTTCATTCCCGGCGATCATCCATCTTCTCACATCGAAGTAGCGTTGTCCTTCCGATGCCAGTTCAACACGTCTCTCCGCAACAATGGCCTCTCTTTGCAATTCTTTGTTACCGGCAATTTCGGGCTTGATATCTGCCAACAGGGGAATTCCTGCTCTTTCTCTTACATAGTCGATATACGTGATCACACGGGGATCGCTGGGATTTACTTCATTCAACGCTTCTGCATATAACAGATAGAAATCGGCCAGTCTCATGAGGATACCCGGCCTGTACATGCTCTTGGGGTTACTGCCCTCGTTGTAAACTGAGCGGTGTAGCCTTTTATACGAGACATATCCTGATTTGGCATGGTTGGGAACACTGTTATCCGAGTTTCCTCCTTCCTGAAACCAGACCTGATCATTGCCGACGTGCCATTTGCGGCCGTTGTAGAACACATTTTGATAAAAACGTGGCTCGCGATTGATATACATTCTGAAAGTACCGGCTTCGGTCTTACCTGATAAATCTTCTTCCGCATTGGCCGAGAAACCCACTTCGGCATACAAGGGAGATTCATCGATGGGCAAGCCATCAATCATGAAGAAGTCGTCGACAAGCTCCTGCAGTACAGCCAGGTGACCGGTTCCTTGTGAACCTCCTCTGACGCCTCTCGGCAACGAAAGTCCGTCAAAACCGGACGGGCCCGATACATTTCCCCAATTGACACTCGAACGGGCAAAAATCACTTCGCTGTTCATTGTGTTGTGCAGCTCATAGATGCTTCTGTGCGGATCTAATTTGCCCTGGGCGTCGTTCACTTTATAGAGTGCGTAATGTCCTGCATTTGCATAGTCGATGAACGCTTGCGTTGCATCCAATGCAGCCTGCCATTTGCTTGCGTCGTAATCGGGGAACAATCTCTTACCATCTGTGTTGGTCACGCCAAGTGCAGCTTCATATCCACCATTAAACAGCGGACTGGCAGCGTAAATCATTAACTTTGCTCTTAAAGCCAAGGCGGTACCTTTGGTGGGGATGGCATTGTTGTTGAGATCCGTTAAATTGGGATCTCTTAATGAATTCTGCACCGCGGTAAGCTCATCATAAATAAACTTGACCACCTCGTCTACTGAGTTTCTTGCATAGTCGATACCCTGATTGGTAGGAGATTCTATAAAATCCATGATCGGAATGGGTCCATACAGTTCAAACAGCAAGAAATGATAATAGGCCCTCATGAATCTTGCCTGGGCTTTCAGGTATGCCAACTCATTCTCATCAATAAAATCCGTCTCTCCCGTCTCGGGTATTACTTGTGCCCTCTCCAGGAATATATTTGCCTGACGGATATAGAGCCAGTAGTTGTTCCACCGGTGCGCGCGGAAGTGCGAAGATGTGATCTGTTCGATGTT
>CAZRRC010000081.1:0-1782 GCA_964602395.1 uncultured Proteiniphilum sp.
CTTCAGCCTGACGGACAAAGATATCCATTTTTTGTTTTTCTGCTTCATCCATGGGAGGTTTATGCACATCCCATGATGGCACGAGCCGATGTTGAGCCTTCTTGTTGTGCCATCTCTTTTGTACCCACACAAATGTATAGCCACACTTTTCGATGACGACCGGTGATGCAGGCTCTTTCCTGCTGAGCACAATCTCTGCCAGTATCCCTCCGTCGGTATGTTGTTGCTGCTGGTTGGAAATAAAATTCCCCAGCGAATAAAATACCACATTTCTGACCGCTTCAGCGTCCCTTTCAATGACAACAGGTTGCACTACATGCGGGTGATGCCCAATGATGATGCGTACTCCTTCACGAAGCAAAAGGTCAGTCAGCTTCAGTTGATCCCGTGAAGGGGTTGTCTGATATTCTTCGCCCCAATGCATCTGGGCAATGATGAGATCAGGCTTATACAGTCGGGCATGACGGAGATCTTGTAGGATGAGATTCGTATCAGTCAGGTTCACTTGATTGGGTTCCTGCAGTTGCAGACCGTTGGTGTGGTGGGTGTAGTTCAAGAAAGCTATGCGAAACCCATTTTTGATGATCATCAGGGGGTAGTATAGCGAACGTGTTGTAGCAGTCTTGAAGGTGCCGGTATGTTTGATACCAAGTGAGTCGAGCACGTCTATGGTACGTTCCAACCCCTTACGGCCCCTGTCTAGTGCGTGGTTGTTGGCTTGGAAGAAAAGATTGAAGCCGACCTCCTTCAGACTGCGTGCAAATGCATCGGGTGAACTGAAAAGCGGATATCCAGTATAGGGGTTCTCTCCGAGGGTGGTTTCAAAGTTCAGCCCTGCTATGTCAGCTGCTTCGATCCGCTCTTTCACCCAATAGAAGCAGGAGTCGTAAGAAAAGCTGCCATCCTCATTTCTTGCTCCTTGTATCTGCGGGAGATGTTGCATAGCGTCACCGGCAAAAAGAAGGGTCAGACGACTCTCCTGGGTTTTTGCCTGCAGAAAAAGGCAAGAAAAAAGAAATATCATGGTCGCTTTTTCCATTTTCGAACCTCCACTTACAGGGTTCCGAACTGCCGAACTACTTCACATGGGCTTTCTTATTTGCTACATGGCCGCCGTTGCAGGATTATCTCCCTTCTTCGGTTGTAGAAGAGATTGATATGTGCGGAGGTCACTTAGCAGTTCCAAAGCTTTTTCAAATACTTTGTCATCGGAAAGTTGATGAATGAGAACCCCTTTTTTGTAATAATGACGTTGTACTATTTCCGATTCAATCAGTTTCCTGATCTGCTCCTTAAAGAGCTCCAAATCACGATCTAGATTGGGCTGAAGCTTTGCCTCCAGCGCTTTGTATTCTGCCGAAGCCGCATTCATGTATCCTTCAAATTCCATGATGCTCCTAAGCTGTTCCAGCGAACGCTCACTAAGCTGGTCATACTTGAAATTCTTGCTCTTCACAAATTTCC
The DNA here is from genome assembly GCA_964602395.1 of uncultured Proteiniphilum sp. Taxonomy (GTDB): domain Bacteria; phylum Bacteroidota; class Bacteroidia; order Bacteroidales; family Dysgonomonadaceae; genus Proteiniphilum. Next base: position 1,465 of record CAZRRC010000081.1, read on the forward strand.
TGAAATCATCGTAATCCGCATCGGTGAGGCGAAAACTCTCCGGTGGTGCCACTTCTTTCTCTTTCTGCATCCATGCAGTGACAAAATCAAAGACGATGTTTTCCGTCATCAGGTAATAGGTGATGGTACCACCAGTCTCCTGAGGAATCACAATGTCGGGGGTGATCCCCCCTCCGTCGCGCACTTCCCTGCCACTGCGGGTCTTAAAGATGTTGGTCAGCGAGTCGGGTACGCGCGCCACGCTACCGTCGGGATTGCGGTGTGAATAATCGAGTGCCTGTATGCAACGCCCGCTGGGAATGTAATATTTTGAGGTGG
>CAZRRC010000081.1:1882-10478 GCA_964602395.1 uncultured Proteiniphilum sp.
GAATAATCGAGTGCCTGTATGCAACGCCCGCTGGGAATGTAATATTTTGAGGTGGTTATCTTGATGTTTCCCCCGTATGGCAGATCGCGTGGGGTTTGCACCAGACCCTTTCCGAAAGAACGGTTGCCTACAATTACCGCCCGGTCGAGGTCCTGCAGGCTGCCTGCCACAATCTCCGATGCCGATGCCGAGCCGGTATCGATCAGTACTACGATGGGAATGATCTCATCCAGCGGCTGACTCTGTGTGTGGTAGGAGCGATCCCATTGTTTTACTTTCCCTTTCGTGGAGACAATCTCCTCGCCCTTGGGTACAAAAAGGTTGACTACATCCACCGCCTCATCGAGAATGCCGCCGCCGTTGCCGCGTAGGTCCAAAATGAGAGAGGTGGCTCCTTGCTGCTTCAGTCCTGTGACGGTTTCTTTTACTCGCTCTGCGCTGTTTGCTGTGAAGCTTCCGTAATGAAGGTAGCCAGTTTCTTTATTCACCATCCCGGCGTAAGTGATGGGATCCATCTCAATCTTCTCCCGTGCGATAGAAAGTTTCCGTTGATTCTTTTCTCCTGGGCGTTGTATGGTCAGCTTCAACACGGTGCCGGGTATCCCTTTGAGCTTGTCACTAACTTGTTTCACCGTTGACTTGCGCATATCCTCGCCATCGATTTCCAAAATTGCATCTCCCGCTTTTAAGCCTGCTTTGTCGGCCGGCAGACCTTCATAAGGCTCGTTGATTATGACTTGTCCGTTGTGATAGGATATGATGGCACCGATGCCGGCATACTCTCCCGTGGTGAGAAACTGCAGATCACCCATGTTCTCTTCGGCATAATATTCGGTATAGGGATCGAGACGGGTTAACATGCTGTTGATGGTGCCCTGCACCAGCTTGTTGACCTCGATGCTGTCCACGTAAAATAAATCAAGTTCCCTAAGGACGGAATTGAATATATCGATGTTTTTATTGATATCGTAATAACGTTGATTCTTGTCCTCTGCAGATGTTTGTGCTACAGCCTGCATTACTACAAATGCCGCCAGCATAAAAAGAATACTTTTTCTCATACTTTTATCCCCGAATTTCCTCTGTTAGATCATTATCAAGCAACTGTCGCTGCTTTGGTGCCATTTTCAGACAAAGGAACAAATTTTTTGTGAAATTGAATCCTTCTTTTCGTTATATGTTTATAAATCCCTCTTATCTTTGCAGCTATCAATCGCCTAATCGTTCGCATATGAAGTTATTTCTTCGCTATACATTCCTACCGCTACTTACCGGCTTGCTCATTTTTTTCGTCACCTGCCTCCTGTCACCTTCGCAGATACCCGGCATGCCCGAGGGTTTTCCCTGGGATAAGCTGGTCCATTTCGGCATGTTTTTTTTCCTTTCAGCCGTCTCCTTATATGATTACTATCGGTTGCACAAAGGTGATCCTTCATTTATACGCTGGATGGGCTGGGGCTTTCTGCTGCCTGTGCTCTACGGAGGCGTGATTGAATTGATGCAGAAGCATTTTTTTGCATCCCGCAGCGCCGAATGGGGTGACTGGATAGCCGATATACTTGGCTCACTGTGTGCCACGCTGATCATAATTATTTTCTTCAGAAAACAAAGATTCTATAGAAAAAATATATCTTTGTGAAGCAGTTACATCTGCGCATGGCATGATCAAGCTGAGATAAGAGTGATCCTGCCCGCGCATTTTCTATGTTCCAGCGTTGATTATGCATGTTATCAGTTTGATATAATTACTTTTAAATCCAGAAAAGATGAAATACGAAGATTTAAAAATTCTCGATGAATTGCGCGAAAAAGGGAGTATATCCGAAGAGGAATACCAGCGTGAAAAAGCAAAAATTCTGAACGAGGAAGGCAGACGCGATCATGCTGGGAGACCCCTCTTTGGAATGTCTGAAAATAGCTACCTGATGCTGATGCACCTTAGTCAGTTTGCAGGAATTATCATTCCCCTGGCCGGGTTTATCATACCGATCCTCATGTGGATCACCAACAAAGATACCAACGCGAATGTAGATATGCACGGCAAGAATATCCTTAATTTCATGATCAGCTTTGCAATTTATGCTGCCATACTTACAATTACCGTGATTGGCATACCCCTGGCGATTGTGGTGGGTATTGTGTACGTTGTTTTTGTTATCCTGGCATCCATTAAAGCAAACAATGGCGAATATTGGAGATATCCTTTTACGATTCAATTTATAAAATAATGGTGCAGGAGCAATTGGTCAATTATGCAAATGTGCAACTGAATCGCGAAGAGAACATCATCCTGCGCAATGTGAACCTCACCGTGAACCGCGGTGATTTCCTCTATATCATCGGTAAGGTGGGATCTGGCAAGAGTACCCTCATGAAGAGCATGTATGCAGAACTGCCCATCACGGAGGGTAGTGCACGGGTGTTCGACTATGAGCTTGCATCCATCAAGCGGAAACTGGTTCCCTATCTACGTCGGAAAATAGGCATTGTATTTCAGGACTTTCAGCTATTGATCGACAGAACCGTGGAGCGAAACCTTGAATTTGTACTTCGTGCCACAGGCTGGAAGAACAAAAGAGAGATCAAGGATCGTATCAACGAAGTACTCGTTCAGGTGGGAATGCAGCACAAGACTTATAAAATGCCGCATGAGCTCTCGGGAGGCGAACAACAGCGTGTGGTCATTGCACGTGCTTTGCTAAACTCCCCGGCGCTTATCCTGGCCGATGAACCGACCGGTAACCTCGACCCCGATACCGGAAGTCAGATTGTTTCGCTATTACAGGAGATCGCAGGGAAAGGTACCGCAGTCATCATGTCGACACACAACTATTCCATCGTGCAGGCTTTTCCCGGAAAGATCATGCGTTGTGAAAATATGGGATTGGAAATTGTGTAGATTATTTGTACCTTTGCACCTTCAAAAAAAATTATCTCTCTAACACTTCACGATCGTGGCTGATACAAAGTACATTTTTGTTACGGGCGGTGTTGTTTCTTCTTTAGGCAAAGGAATCATCGCATCCTCTCTGGGTAAGTTACTGCAGGCAAGAGGATATAAAGTGACTATCCAAAAGTTCGATCCCTACATCAATGTAGATCCAGGGACTCTCAATCCTTACGAACATGGGGAATGCTACGTGACAGTCGACGGCCACGAAGCGGATCTTGATCTGGGTCATTATGAACGTTTTTTAAATATCCAGACTACCCGCGCTAACAACATCACCACCGGGCGCATTTATCAGAATGTTATAGAGAAGGAACGACGCGGTGACTACCTGGGCAAAACAGTTCAGGTGATACCGCATATCACCGATGAGATCAAACGAAATGTGAAATCATTGGGTGTGAAAAACAAGTTCGATTTCGTGATCACCGAGATTGGTGGAACTGTCGGAGACATTGAATCTACCCCTTTCCTGGAGGCTGTGCGTCAGCTTCGCTGGGAGTTGGGAAAGAATTGTTTTTGCCTGCATCTCACCTACGTTCCCTATATTGCTGCTGCCGGTGAGGTGAAGACCAAACCCACACAGCACTCTGTGAAAGAGTTGCAATCGCTTGGTATACAACCGGATATGCTTGTTTTGCGTACCGATCGCAAGCTCAATAAAGATATCCTGGATAAGGTGGCACTGTTTTGTAACGTAGAACAGGGTGCTGTAATGCAGTCTATCGATGTATCCACGATCTACGAAGTGCCTGTCATGATGCAGAAGCAGGGAATGGATGAGGTGGTACTTCGGAAGATGAACATGCCCCTGGGCGGTGGAGCCAATCTGGATGGATGGAATGCTTTCCTCCAAAAGCGCAAGGATGCGAAGAAAGAGGTGCGCATCAAACTGGTGGGCAAGTACGCCGAGCTCCCCGATGCCTATAAATCGATCAACGAATCGCTTTCACAAGCTGCCATTTACAACAACCGCAAGCTAGTATTGGATGTGTGTCATTCCGAGAAGATTACCCAGGAGAATGTGTCTGAGATGTTGGGTGATGCCGATGGCATCGTGATTGCACCGGGATTCGGACAGCGGGGTATTGAAGGAAAGTTTATCTCATTGAAGTTTGCACGGGAACACGATCTCCCCACCTTTGGCATATGCCTCGGAATGCAGTGTATGGTCATCGAATATGCCCGTTCGGTGTTGGGTCTCAGTGAAGCTAACTCCACCGAGATGGATCCGCAGGTGACTCACAATGTCATCGACCTGATGGAAGAGCAAAAGCATATCACCAACATGGGTGCCACCATGCGACTGGGGGCCTACGATTGTACCGTGAAGAAAGGTTCGCTGGCTTACAAGGCATATGGCAAGTCGAAGATTCAGGAACGCCACCGTCATCGTTATGAATTCAATAACAAGTACAAAGAGATGTTCGAAGCTGCCGGCATGAAGTGTACCGGTATCAATCCCGAGTCGGACTTGGTGGAAGTAGTGGAGGTACCCGCCTTGCGCTGGTATCTAGGTACTCAGTTTCATCCCGAATACAACAGCACCGTTATTTCACCTAACCCATTGTTTTTAAGTTTCATGGAGGCGGCCGCTGCCACCCGGGAGGAGAAGATTTAATATAATAAACCTGTTAATCATCTGCAGCAGAAGCTGCAATAGATAAAAAATGGATAAAAATACTATCATTGGTTTGCTCCTGATTACTGCTATAATCATAGGCTTTACCATATATAACCGGCCTAGTGCGGAACAGATTGAAGCAGAACGACTACGTCGCGATTCAATCGCTCAGGTCGATCCGACGCGTGCACAAACTGAGCTGCCACCCGTGGCAACACCCGACAGCAGCAACGAACCTCTGCTGGAACAGGGTAATAACGTTGCCGACTTTTTCAGTACGGGTCAAACCTCGCAGCCAGTCGTCTCCGACAGCCTGACTGCCCTCAGCACATTGCCCAATGTGCAGGATTCTGCTCTGCAGGCATCCTCTGCCTCAGAGGAGACGGTGGTGCTGGAGAATGAAAAAATACGCCTGGTGCTGAATACCCTTGGCGGAAGCATCCAGTCAGTTCAATTGAAGGAACATCTTCGTTATACCGGCGACAGCCTCTACTTGTTTGAGGACAATGAAGCCCGCTTCAACCTGGATCTCTACAACCGCAACAGCGTGCGTTTATCTACCGAGCAGGAGCACTTCACCCCCATTCGCAGCGCCGATGGAAAGTCGGTTATCATGCGCCTCCAGAATTCACCGCAGCAATATATAGACTTTATTTATACCTTGCCTGCCGATGAATACATGATGGATTTCGACATCCGGGTTGTGGGAATGAGAAATGGCCTTCATCCGGAGAGTCTGACCAATTTTAGGGTAAACTGGGAACAAAAAGTACGTCAACAGGAAAAAGGACGTCAATTTGAAGAACGTTTTTCGCGTGTCCATTATAAATATGATCGACAGGATGTGCAGAAAATGAGTGAATCGAGAAATGACCGGAAGGAACTTTCCGAGCCACTGAAATGGTTTGCCTTCAAAGATCAGTACTTCACCGCCATCGTTATTGGTGAAAAACCCTTTAGCAATACCGTCCTTACGTCAGAAGTTCTGAAGGAGAGTGATTATACTAAAGAATACAAGGCCGAGGTGTGGGTTCCGGGCGAGGTGAGCACCGAGAGTGATCTGATCTCTGCCGGCTTCCAATATTACTTTGGCCCCGTACACTACAATACGCTCAAGGCATATGACAAAGAAATAAAAGAGGGTACCGAAAAGCTTGAACTCGAAGAAATAGTCTATCTGGGATATCGCTGGCTTAGCTGGGTGAACAAGTGGCTGGTGATCCCTGTATTTAATTTCTTCCGCTCTCTTGGATGGGGAATGGGTCTTATCATACTCATCCTTACGCTGATGGTGAAACTGATCATTTCCCCGCTTACTTATAAGTCATTTATCTCATCGGCTAAGATGCGGGTATTGCGTCCACAGATACAGGAGATTGAAAAGAAATTCCCCGGTAAGGAGCAGGACATGATGATGAAGCGTCAGCAGGCCACCATGGATTTATACAACAAAGTGGGGGTAAGTCCGATGAGCGGATGTTTGCCCATGCTCATACAGATGCCTGTACTGCTGGCCCTCTTCTTCTTCTTCCCCTCAGCCATTGAACTGCGTCAGCAGGGTTTCCTTTGGGCAGATGACCTCTCCACGTATGATTCACTCATCTCCTGGAGCGGGAATATCCCGTTAATTACCCGTTTTTTGGGTAACCACATCAGTATTTTCTGTTTGCTGATGACGGTGGTCAACGTTATCTATACAAAATACAACATGACCTCAATGGACACCGGTCAGCAGACGTTGCCGGGTATGAAGCACATGCCCATCTTTATGTCGATTTTTATGTTCTTCTTCCTGAATAATTATCCCTCGGGATTGAACTACTACTATTTCCTTTCCACCCTCTTTACTATTGTCCATACCTATCTGATGAAACAGTTCATCAACGAGGATAAGATACTGGCACAGCTGGAAGAAAATAAGAAGAAGCCGAAAAAGAAGCAATCGGGTTTCATGGCCCGTTTGGCAGAAGCACAGAAGATGCAGGAGAAACAGGCACGAGAACAGGCTCGGGCAAATGCAAAACGCAATCAACGTAATTGATCAGCATAGCATGCAAGACTTAAAGAAAGGGAGGATTTATGCTGATCCTCCTTTTTTAATATGCCAGACTTTATCAGGGAGCTGTTGATAAAAACCCCAACCCCCCGAAAAAACAACGAAGGCAGAAAAAGGTGAACATATTTTTTCGATATTTGTTTTAAAAACGATAGAAGAATTCTTTATTGGTAAAAAAAATGTTATGAGCGAAGAAAATAAAGTACTGGAGTACGATGAAGATGATTCACTGAGGTTTATTCAGAATCACTTGCCGGAAGAGTTACAGGGTGAGTTTTCAGACGATGAAATCAACTACATTGTGGATTTGATTTACGAGTTCTACGAAGAAAAAGGATTTCTTGACGAGAACAATGATGACACGGAGATTGAAATCGATGAAGATGAATTGTTGGAATTCGTCAATAAGAATGCCCGTAGAGATGCTATCAGAGATTATACCGAAGAACAAATAGAAGCGATAGTGGCCGGTGAGCTTGCCTATTGCGACACACTCAACCTGTTCGACTGAGTCGCATATTGGCAATACTCTCAACGAAATAATCAAAACATTTACAAAAATAAGAATATTATTTATGAAACAATTTGCGAAATTACTGAGTATAGGTTTTTTAGGAGGAACATTGATCCTTTCAGGTTGTGGAGCCAGTAGAACTGTACAGGGCGGAGGTATTGGTGCGGGAGCGGGAGCTGCCGTGGGTGCCGGCGTGGGCGCCATCGCAGGTGGCGGCAAAGGTGCAGCCATCGGAGCCAGTATTGGTGCTATTCTGGGAGGTACTGCAGGAGCTATTATTGGAAATAAAATGGACAAGCAGGCTGCTGAGCTGGAACAGATTGAAGGTGCCCAGGTAGAAAAAGTGAATGAAGGCCAGGCCATCAAAGTCACTTTCGAATCGGGTATTCTCTTTGCTACCAATTCCAGCACACTCAATACTGCTTCACGCACATCGCTCGACAAGTTTGCCACCTCCTTGTTGAACAACCCCGATACCGATGTGAGCATCTACGGACATACCGACAGTACAGGTAGCGATGCCATCAACAACCCGTTGTCGCAGCGTCGTGCCGAATCGGTTTACAACTATATCTTGTCAAAAGGCGTTTCTGGAAAGCGCATGACTTCCAATGGATTTGGATCCACTCAACCCGTAGCCGACAACAGCACTGCTGCCGGAAGAGCCGAAAACCGCCGCGTGGAGGTTTACATTGTGCCCAACGCCAAGATGATTGAAGATGCCCAACAGCAGGCTCAATAAAGACAACAATTGTATATGATCAATCGCGTCGCCCAAGCGACGCGATTTTTTTAATCCTACTGTCATGGCTGAAGATTTATTTATTCCCAAAGAAGCATCCAAGAGAGAAAAATTCGAGTCGCTGCTACCGCAACTAGAAGCGCTGATTAAGCATGAGCCCGATCAGATTGCCAATATGGCCAATGTTGCAGCAGCATTGAAAGATGTATTTGACTTTTTCTGGGTCGGTTTTTACCGCGTCGTGGATGATATACTTGTGCTGGGCCCGTTTCAGGGACCGATAGCATGCACACGAATCGCTTATGGTAAGGGTGTATGTGGAACTGCCTGGAAAGAAAAAGAGACCCTGATTGTGCCTGATGTGGATCTCTTTCCTGGCCATATCGCCTGTAACTCCCAGTCGAAGTCGGAGATCGTTGTCCCCCTCTTGCAGGATGGAGTCGTGAAAGCTGTTCTGGATGTGGATAGCGACAAATTGGACAGTTTCGATGAAACAGATGCCCGTTTTCTGGAAAAGATTGTTACCCTGATTAATTTTTAGTTTGTTTTCTTTGAATTTTACAAAACAAAACACTATCTTTGTAGCCGCAAATCCAGATGCCCTGTGAATGCAATGCCGGAATGTCTGCAAAAGTAGCTTCAGCGGTTTTTTTAACAGGTAACAGAAAAATATTGCGAAAGTAGCTCAGTTGGTAGAGCACGACCTTGCC
>CAZRRC010000082.1:0-10385 GCA_964602395.1 uncultured Proteiniphilum sp.
GTGTCTCGTCCTGAAATAGGTGGTTCTTCTTTAATTTAGTTGAACAGTATCTTTTCCATAATCATTTTCCTCTTCAGCAATTCCAGACCAGCTCTTCCGTACATAACCCTTTTGACAACCTTCAGCTTGTTTACGAATCCTTCCGTAATACCATTTGTTACATTATATTTAATCGTGTTTTTAACAGCGTTATAATCCATTCTGATTCCAGTGATAAAAGTTTTAAGCGTATTTACTTTCGTCTTCCAGTACTTCTTCATCCACCGGATCAAGGCATCCGGATCATTACCCGTAATCAGATCATAAAAAGCTGTGGAGGCTTCATACATTTGCTTAAACCAGGTGAATCTCGAGAGCAAATCAATAAGCTGTTCCTCTTTCGGGGTTCTCGTCCTGTTGAAAATAGAACCTGTTACCATGTATGATAACTTCTTTACGGGGACTAGTCGGGAGCTTGTTCCCACCTCCTTGATTATTGGCTTATATTCTGCAGGATTGTAATCTTTATGACCGTCACCCAGATACTTGTAGTGTTCGTAAAATGGAGTTCTACTGCCTTTAAAGCCCATCCGGCATATTTCGTGATAGATTTCATTAAGGGATTTACCGTTAGCGGACTCATTCTCCACATATTTGCTAAATAAATGATAGTTATTCCTGTGCTTTCTGCTACACTCCGGTAATATCTCCATTTTGCAGAACTTTGAGACTGTTTGTCTGGCTATTCCCAATTCTTTTGCTATTTCAAATGGTTTACATCCTTTTAACTGCATTTTTTTTACCTCTATGAACTTGATCATGCGTGAATCCTTCCTTTTCGAGTTTTGGGATGACGCCAGGTTCTCAAGTTGATCATATCGTAATTTCTCCTGCGCGATCTTGCTTTCCCTAACCGCATTGCGATAGTCCGAATAATGCTCCCCAATGAGTCTGGTAAAGCGTTCCGACATATTTTTGACAAGATGGAACTTGTCGGCAATCTCTATTATGGGACGGTTGATCGAGCCAATGGCGGAACTGTATGCGGAGCAACGGTCACGACTGACCAGAGTAACCCGCTCATGATTCTCCATCCATGAGCGAAAGCTGTCTTCTGCCCTGTTGCCCAATAGATCTATCGGCTGCTTGCGGCGTAAATCAATTACAATGGTTCCATACGATAACCCTTTACGCCAAGCCCAGTCATCAATGCCTATCTCTTCCACATCTTGACAGGAAGAGGGACGTAAACGGTGCAGGTCTCTCAAGATTGTTGAACGGCTCAGAAAAATGCCACTAAAGGATAAAAGCTTGCTCGCCATTGCACAAGACACGGAAAGTCCCTGACGTATTACGGCTGTTTCACATCTGCGGGTACGGCGACGATAGCGAAAGATCTCATTACCGGGTTGTTCGGCAAAGGTCCTTTTGGAACAAGTGGTGTTTTTACAAAAGAACTTCCTTACCTCCAAAGTCAACAAGACCTCCCTACCTAGAATGGAAAGATCATTCACATCTCTTTGATAACGGCTATGGACGTGCTTGCTTTTATAACCACAATATGGACAAAGAGCCGAGTGATCGGAGGATTTGCAATAAAAATGAAGCCTGTTCTCAAATTGATCGACGTTCTCTACGTGTAATCCCGATGAGTTGTACAAGTTGGATATGCCAAAGCTTTCATGATAGTTTATATTGGAGGATGACTCAAGGTCTGATTTTTTTGTTGTATTTTTATTACCGATAGGATATTCCGACATGATTTTCGCTTTGTGTTTGGCGATATAAAGTTACTGAAAATCAGGAGAATATCCTATTATTTTATCTACTATTTCATTGATTGTCAGACATTAAATTGATGGCTTGTCCTGGTCTTTCATAAATTAAAAAATCCACATCTTTCAAGCGATTTCACACAAAATTGGGGATGGAGGTTTTCAACTAATTTAAAGAAGAACCAAATAGGTTTACAGTAATTGTAAATTAGAATCAGGACAATGAAAACAAAATTAAACAGATTTCCGGACGACTTACAATATCAGATCGTCCAAGAGTACTTAACTACTGAAATAACTTATGATGAGTTAAAAGAGAAATATAATTTTGGAGGGAATAACAACATTCGTAATTGGATGACTAAATTTGGCATTTCAAAGCAGGATGTTGAACAGATAAAGCAGGATAGAATTATGGCTACAGACAGTTCAAAGAGTCCCAGGGAGCTTGAATTGGAGCATAAGATCCGCCTATTGGAGGACGAGCTTAACAAGAAGGAGCTCAAAATAGCTGCTCTAAGCACGCTGATTGATATTGCAGAGCGTGACTTGAAGATTGATATAAAAAAAAAGCGTGGTGCCAAACAATAAACACGCTTCGCACAAATCACCCCGGAATCAGTCTGGGAGATTATTGTGAGTTGTTTGGCAAGACAAGGCAAGCGTACTACCAGCGGGAGAAGTATAATTACAAGGAACAACTGAAAGATGAAATACTTCTTCAAATGGTTTTAAAAGAGCGTAAATTGATGCCTAGAATAGGCGGACGTAAACTTCTGGTGAGATTGGAGGCCAGTCTTCCGGAGGATCTTTTACCCGGAAGAGACAAGTTCTTTGATTTTTTGAGGGAATATCAATTATTGGCAGACAAGAAGCGCAGGCGCATCAGAACCACTTATAGCAACCATTGGATGCATAAGTATCCCAACCTGATAAATGATTTTACAGCCACCCGTATCAATCAGCTCTGGGTAAGTGATATCACATATATAGCAACTGCACAGGGGTTCCTTTATTTGAACCTGATCAGCGACGCCTATTCACGTGAGATCATAGGCTGGTCAGTGGGCGAGACCCTTGAGGCAATGTACACTGTCAGTGCGTTGGAAATGGCCTTAAAACGACTGCCAAGGCACACGGAAGGACTCATTCATCACTCTGACAGAGGCGTGCAGTATTGCTGTTCAGATTATGTAAAGAAACTCTCAGGACACAATGTGAGCATCAGCATGACAGAAAATGGAGATCCCCGGGAAAATGCCATTGCGGAAAGGATCAATGGAATCCTTAAGGATGAATGGCTCAATATGATGCTGTTAATGTCACTGGAAGATGCAAAAAGGCAACTCAAACGCATAATCATGACTTATAACTGCTACAGGCCCCATAGCAGCCTGGGTATGAAAACTCCAAGAGAGGCCGCTAAGCATAACGGAGAATTTAGAAAACACTGGAAAACTTACTATAAACAAAAAGAAATAAGTTTCCTGTTAAATGAATAAGTTTCTAAATCAATTTTAAGAGAGTAATGTATAGAATTATTAATTAAAACTGTAAACAAAAATCAGGACGATACACCCATTAAATTACCTGTGATCAGGAGCCACCCATGCGGCCGATCTCCCTGTCGCCGGCACCGGCACCCTTGTAGCGGTTCTTGGTGGAGTTGAACTTGTAACGCAAGGTGAGCTCCAGCTGGCGGGTGTCAAACTCGGAATACTGGTAGATGTCGAGCCGGTCGTTGTAGGTTAAGACGCCCAACCGCTGACCGTGAAAGAGGTCGTGCCCCTTAAGGGTGAGCGACAGCTTATCATCGAAGAAGGACTTGACGATGGCGGCATTGACCATGAACATGTTCCGTGTGAGGCGGAAATTCTGCTGGGACCCCTTGCCCTGAAATTGGGAATCGAGGGTCAGCAGGAATCCTTTTGGCAAGGAGAAGGAGTTGTTGAACGATCCGATGAGCATGGGGCGGTTCATGTGCACCTGCTCTCCCCGTATCTCCATCGTAAGCCGCTGAGCGTTGAAGCCGACACTGGCCTGGGGACTCCAGATTCCGAATCTGGGCGATGCCGTCAGGAAGGCAGAGAGACTGGGCATCTTCTGCAGGTTCTTCATCGCAAGCAGCGTCACCGCCGGGTTATCTTCCATCTGTTCCGCCCACTGGATGATGATGTCTTTCTCCATCTTCCAGGATACCGCCAGCTGCAGGAAACGCCAGGAGCTCATCAGTGAGATATCGTGCAGCGTGGAAGGTTTCAGAAACGGGTTACCGCTCTGCAAGGTGTAGCGGTTGGCATAAAAGACGCTGCTGCTCATCTGCCAGTAGGAAGGCCGGACCGTCTTCACCGAATAGCTCATCTGCAGTTGTACGTTGCCGAACTGGTTGCTGTAGGTGAGTGCGGGGAACCACTGGCTGTAGCTCCTGCTCACCTCATCGTCGCGTACCCCGTCACGGTAATAATCCCAGAAGGCATTCTCAAATCGCAGGCCCGCAGTGATCTGCCCGATGGGAGTTGCCCGGTTGTACTCGGCAAAGAAAGCCAGGTTCTGATCATGTATCTCCGTATTGGATGAGGGAATGATTGAATTGCTGGTCTGGTAGTCATCCTCGCGATGGGTACGGGTAAATTCGTTTCCCAGCGAGAAGGTGCCGCCCCACAGAGGATGGGAAAGGATGGTACGGGTGGCCAGCAACCGGTTTAGGATCCGGTTATCGGAAAGAATGTTGCGGTCGTCCTGCTCTTCACTGCTCTCGTTGATGTCCGACCGGGTGTTTTGGTCGCTGTAGTAGAAGTCGCCATTGAAGTCCACGTTCAACTTGCCGAAGGTACCGTTGTAATAGCCATTGAAGCGGTGGCGTGGTTGCGCTTCACTCTTCTTTTGGTCGATGCTCACCAGCCTGTCGTAAAACTGACCGTTGGCATAGATATCGCTTTTGGTTTCACCCATATCTCTGTTCTCTCCGGGATAAGCGGTGAGGGTGTACTTCACTCCTGCCTGCTGTTTGGGTGAGAACTCATAGTTGATGCCGGCCACGGCGTTGAGTGCATTGGAGAGGCCCTCTGTATGGAGCTGGTTATCCTGTGTCCAGATCGTGTCAACATGGGTAGTCTGCCGAAGAACGCTCTCCTGCACGTAGGCATTCCGCACATACCTGAGGGTGCCGAAGAAATCCAACCCGTTTTTGCGGTAGTTCACGTTGAGTTGCTCCCGCAGGTCGGTGTTCTCCGACTGCAGGTAGGTGGAGCGCAGGTCGAAGCCAAAGCCGTCACCTACCTTGCGGACGGTGTAGATACGGATAATCGCCTTCACCGATGCATCGTAACGCGCACCCGGATTGTAGACGATCTCCACCTCCCGTATATCGGACGAGTTGATGCGGTCGAGCTCCGAGGGGTCGCGCATCTCCCGGTTGTTGACGTAGATTTTGGCGGCACCCTTGCCGAAGATCTCGAAGGCTCCGTCATCACCGGTCACAGAAGGGAGTCTTTTCAGCACATCGTTGGCCGTGCCGGCCTTGCTCAACACCGTGTTCTCTATCGAGGTCACCAGAGCATCGTCCCGTACCCTTATGCGGGGCAGGTTACCTTTGACCACCAGCTCGCCCAGTTCGGTGGTTTCGGGCATTAGAGTGATGCGTTGCTCGCCGGCTGCCTCCACCACCTTTGTCTCATAGCCGATAAAGGATACCCGTAGAATGGCATCGCTATTGGAGTCGTTGTTGAGTGAAAAATGTCCATCCTGGTTGGTAATGGTGCCGGCAATCAGCGTGGAGTCAGGCATTGAATAAAGGGCCACGTTGACAAACTCTATTGGATTGCTCTCCGTGTCGGTCACCACACCGCTTATTTGCGCGTGAAGGGTGAACAATGATAAAGTAAAAAGTAAGGTTGTGATTAATTTCATAATAGTACTATCTATATTACATTTTAAAAAAATTCGGTTATAAGACACCAGTTGTATTCTTTTGGTTACAAAAGAATAAACAAAATTACATCAAAATGTATAATTATTTGCCTCATCGGGAAGTCATGTCAGAGGAGATCGAGCGGGCTTTTAATTTTTAATTGGGTTATGTCGGTCATATGTGTATAAATTTCGGTCGTGTTCACCGATTTGTGTCCAAGCAGCTCCTGGATATACCGGATATCGGTACCATTCTCCAGGAGGTGGATGGCAAAACTGTGACGAAGGATCTGTGGAGTCACTTTTTTGGTGATTCCCGCTTTTTCTGCAGCGTTCTTTACGATATTTTGTACGCTTTTTTCTGAATAGAGTGCCCCACCCTGCCCTTCAAAAAGGCATTCCTGGGGATGATAACTTTTATAGTAACTCCTCAACGAATCCAATAGGCGGGTTGAGAGCATCACCTCACGATCTTTGCCTCCGTTGGTATTTCTGACCGTTACAATCTTCTTTTTAGTTTTGATGTCGGAGGGTTTCAGATGCAACAGTTCATTTAACCGTAATCCGCATCCATACAAGAGTTGGACAATGCATTTGTGTTTCAGGTTGGTGATCCCATCCATCAACTTACGCACCTCACTGGCAGTAAGATATACAGGCAGACTTTTGTTTTTCGCACATGGATAAAGATGTTTGATGTTGCGCTTGGCGTTGAACAGGAAAAGGTAAAACTTGTCAATCGAAGCCACAATCAAACGTTGATAGGAAGCGCCGATACGATACTTTTCAATTTTCCAGTGGATATACTTTTCTATATCTGCGTCAGTGACTTCCAGCGGGTGTTTATAATTTATTTCCGTCAGTTTCAGGAAACCGCAGATGGCACTTTTGTAATTTTGAATGGAACTCTGACTATATCCTTGAACGACCAACCTTCGCTCAAATTCCTGCAATAAATCGTCTTTATTCATCAGCGCATGATTACGTGAAACATTCGTAAATGCAAAATTATAAATAAATATAAATAACACCTAATATATGGGGGATCAATATGTTCAAAAATACAATTTCATCTGATTGATATCAATTTACGAATGTTATAAATCGAACATTAACAAATGTTGTATATTTAGTGCGTAAATAACTCGTTATGTATCATGCTAAAACCAGAAAGGAGAAAAAACGATGAAAGAAAACAAGTTTTGTCAAAGTTGTGGTCTGCCATTAAACAAAGATCCTAAAAATGGTGGCACAGAGAAAGATGGATCTTTAAGTAAAAAATACTGTTCCTATTGTTATCAAGACGGAATGTTTTGCAGTCCTGAAATTGACTCTGCAAAAAAAATGCAAGAATTCTGTATTGAGAAAATGAAAGAGCAAGGTATGTCAAAAATTGTAGCTTGGCTTTTTACACGTGGTATTCCAAGGTTAGAGAGATGGAAATAGACACGTCGCGGAATATTTCAGAAGAACTCATTGAAAACTTTCACAAAATACGAATGTGACAGGTATTATAGCACTTTTGGCAGGTCATCAAAGTGAGATTGACTCGGTTTATACATAAGAATTCTCAAATATTGTAACAACCTCATAATGAATACAAATAAGGAAACAACACTCAACAGGATTGCGGGAGCTCTGGTGATCGGTATAATTATGCTATTGGCCTGTTGCAGTGACAACGTACCGAATGACTCAACGAAAGAGGCAACCGAGAAAGTGCTGTCTCAAATGATGCAAGAAAATTGGAGCCGCTACATGGATAAATTTCCCGGCCTCAACGGGGGAATTACTTTATACATCCTCAAGGATGGTGGAAACACTGAATTGTTCGCAACGACCGGCTTGCCGTCTGATGTTACACCCAACAGCCGCTTCCGGGCAGCAAGCATCACAAAAACCCTTACAGCCGCCGCCATCATGTTGTTGGATCAGGAAGGGAAACTGAGCATCGACGATACAATTGGCAGCACAATTCCCGGTTCTGAAGAACCTTACCTTCCAAACACTCCTGCGTTCGCAATTCCAAATAGGGAGGTAATCACCATCCGACAGCTGCTGTCGCATACTGCAGGTGTATACGACATAGGAAATTCGCCAATCCCTCCCGATCGCGATCAACCCTATGCGGGAACATCCTATATCGTCTGGAAAATGGAGCAGGACTCCTGGCACACGGTAACTATTGAAGAAGCGGCAAGTGTGCTCTCTGAAAATAACCTCTGTTACAATTTTTTACCTGGTGAGGATTTTCAATACTCCGACACGGGATTTACCTTGCTGGCAGGAATCATAGAACGAGTTTCCGGTAAATCGTATGGCGAATATGTAATGGAGAAACTATTGCGTCCAAATGGTATGACTTACTCCTATCTACCCTTCCGGGGAGACGACCAGACAATGCCCGAACCTGTCCTTCCCGGTTTCGTATATTACGATGGTCAAAACACACCCGTAGAGTCTGACAACATCTCTTTTCAACTTGGCAATGGAAACCTTGTTACCACCTCGCGGGATCTGGCAAAGTGGGGACGCGCCCTTTACTCGGGAAAAGGTGGCGTGGACACTGAACATGTGAAACAGATGACAACAGTTGTGAGTCCGATGCAAATAGGCGGATACGGTCTTGGAACGATCTATTCCGAAGGCCTCGGGTACGGTCATTCAGGTGGAATAGTTGGTTACTTGTCGTTCATGCTTTCACAACCCGAAGAGGATTTTACAATCGTGATAGTGTGCAACGTATTAAACGCGTACGACTCCGAAGGGCAGTTGGGAGCGTTGAAGCAGATAGCACTTGAAGCCCGTAGTTTGGTTTTTAAATAAATAATATGGTAACGATGAAAGCACTTAGAAAAGATTTTATCCTGACGCTATTTTTTGCAGCTATCCTTTTCATTTCATGTGAAAAAGACCAAACTGTAGATCCGAATCTGAAACTGATTGGTCAGATGGAAGCTGTCACGGACTCCTTCGTTCAACATGCTATGGTAACTGGAGTAGTAGCCCTTGTAGCAGATCATCAAAGAGGAATCAACTGGATCTATACTTCGGGCTACTCAGACATTGACACGAAACAGCCAATGAACCCCACTCAAATTTTCAGAATCGGTAGCAATACCAAAACAATGACCGGCACAGTACTCCTGCAATTGGTGGATGAGGGCCGTCTTTCGTTGGAAGATAAGCTCTCCGCCTTTTTCCCCGAATTTCCTCGTTCCGATGAAGTGACAATCGCCATGTTGTGTAATATGACCAGTGGAATTTTCAATTATACCGACGACGAAGGTTGGGGAAATGAATTCACGGAAAACCCGACAAGAGTATGGACACCACGCGAACTTGTGGAAATTGGTTTTTCACATGACTATGATTTTGATCCGGGCACTGACTGGCATTACACCAATACAAATACAATATTACTGGGAATGATCATTGAAAAGCTGACTGGACATTCTCTGGAAAATGAGGTTGAAAACCGTATTCTGAATCCGTTAAATCTAAACAATACCGTTTTGTTGAAAAGTGGTACCGATTTGCCGGGTCAACACAGCAAGGGATATGTCTGGGATGAAGGTGACTATTCTGATGTTACTAATTATTTTGATATTTCTTGGGCATGGGCTGCCGGATCGGTCTGTTCAACACCGATTGAACTTCAGAAGTATGTGCAAACAATGGTGGAGGGTGGTTTTTTGAGTGAAAAACTACAGCATAAACGGCTTACTGAATTTCGGGAAATTCGTTCCAAAACCTCTTATGGCTACGCCATCAGTAGAATGGGCACTTCTTTTTTCGGGCACAACGGCGGTGTACCCGGCTTTACTTCAAGTATGTATCACAGCAAGGAAAAAAACTGTACAGTCATCATATATTTTAATTGCTATGCAGAAATACAGCCCGATAATCTATTCTTGCGATTCATGGATATATTATATGAAGGTGAATTTTAAGCAATGCATGGTTTAATAACAAAAATCGATGACAATGAAAGCTTGGTCAAATATTCAAATTTCTCCCCAAGATCCGGAAATAGTTACAATAAATAATTTGAGGAAATCAAAGATTCCATTATTGCCCTTGAACCCAATGTAGATGTCAATAAAATTGGGGAAAACCATATTCAGCACGGAGAAAGTGTATTGAATAAAGATACAACAGGGAAAAGTTTAATGGGACAACAATATGTTTGGAGAGCGTTGTTCATTTGCGTGACATTGAAGAAAATTTGATTGAATTTTTTACACCAGATATTGGAAAGATTATACAACATTAATATAAAAAAAAATTATTATGGAAAAAATTGACAAGATTGTGTACATTACAAACCAGCTCATTGGACAAGGAAATTTAAGCATAGTTGAATCGGATTTTTCAGCAGACTATATAGCCCATGCTGGGGATAAGACACATAAGGGTCAGAAATTTATCAAGCAATATGTGATGAAAATACGGGCAACAATTCCTGACGTAAAAATTGGAGGCATTGAAATTATCTCTCAAACAGACAATACATTAACCTGGCAAAGAACATTAAGGGGAACGCATATAGTTGAGTTATACGGAATTCCTGCGTCATATAAAAAAGTCAAATGGCATGAATTAGTGGTTTCTCGTTTCGAAGAGGACAAAATAATAGAAGAATGGGTCGCATCGGATTTGGCTTTTCAATTAATGGTGAAAAATAAATGACCGTTCCGTATGGAAAAGTTATTTCTTCTG
>CAZRRC010000083.1:0-7755 GCA_964602395.1 uncultured Proteiniphilum sp.
AGCAGGCCGAGGAAGGCGAAGAGCGCTGCAATTTGGGCGCCGGTGCCGTGCGGGTCGGTCCACACGTTCAAATTGAGTGCGTTGCCGTTGCCGGTGAGGAAGATGATGAGTGCTCCCACCACGCCAAAGAGTGCCGCCCCGGCAATGAAGCCTGAGGAGATGAGGATGGCGCGTTGGTGACGGGCGTTGGTAAGCTTGGGGTCTTTTTTGCTTTTGTTGATCCAGTGGTTGAGCAACCCGCCTACCACGAGGGGTGTGTTGAGCTGTAGCGGGATGAACATGCCGAGGGCAAAGGCGAGGGGCGAGATGCCGAGCCAGTTGACCAGGATGGCAATGACAGCGCCGATGCCGAGGAGCATCCAGCTGACGCCACTACCTGCCATGAGGGGCTCGATGATGGCTGCCATGGCGTTGGCTTGCGGGGCAACCATGGGGTTGGGGTGCTCGGGCGTGGCGACGAAGCCATAAGCTTCATTCAATATAAAAATCACTGCACCTACGGTGGCGGCCGAGACAAGCGTGCCGAGGAACTTCCACGACTCCTGCTTTGCCGGCGTTGTGCCAATCCAGTAACCAATCTTGAGGTCGGTGACGAAGCCTCCTGCCATGGAGAGGGCAGTGCAGACGATGCCACCGATGATGAGTCCGCTCACCATGCCCTGCCATCCTTCGAGGCCGACGGCGACGAGGATGACCGAGGAGAGGATGAGGGTCATCAGTGTCATTCCCGACACGGGGTTGGAGCCGACAATGGCGATGGCGTTGGCGGCGACGGTGGTGAAGAGGAACGAGATGACAGCGATGGTGAGCAGTGCCACGATTGCCTGCACCAGGGTGATCTTCACGCCGATGAGGAGGAAGACAAACACCGCAACAAGGGTGAGAAAGAGGAAGAGCGCCACGAATGCCATCTTCAGATCGCGGTCGGTGCGCTTCACCTTGCTTTGCTCACCGCCACCGGTGATGTTTTTGCTTGTGGCCAGCTTGAAAGCGCTGCCGATGACGCCGGAGGACTTGATGATGCCGATGATGCCGGCCATGGCGATGGCGCCAATGCCGATGGGGCGTACGTATGTGGCGAAGAGGGCTTCGGCCGACAGCTCGGCAAAGGGATTAACCCCTCCGCCGGCAGCCGCTGCCAGTGCCCCGATTTCATTGACCAGAGGAATAAGCACCAGCCAGGAGAGGAGGGAGCCCACGGTGATGATGAGTGCGTAGCGCAGGCCCACGAGGTAGCCGAAGCTGAAGATGAGGGCGCTCACGTTGAACTTGAGCACCATCTTGAAGCGTTCGGCCATCATGGCGCCGACGGGGATGATGCGGGTGGTGATCTCCTCACTCCAGAGGCGGAAGGTGGAGAAACAGAAATCAAACAGTCCCCCGATGAGGCCGCTGGTGATGAGCAGGCGGGCTTTGTTGCCCCCCTTCTCGCCGGTCATCAGGATCTCGGTGGTGGCGGTCGCCTCGGGAAAGGGAAGCTTGCCGTGCATGTCCTTCACAAAATACTTGCGGAAGGGAATCAGAAAGAGAATACCAAGAAAGCCACCCAGCAGCGAGGAGAAGAAGATCTGCCAAAAGTTGATCTCAATCTCCGGATATTTGGCCTGGAGGATGTAGAGACCAGGGATGGTGAAGACGGCTCCGGCGACGATGACACCGGAGGAGGCACCAATGGACTGGATGATGACATTCTGTCCCAGTGCGTTCTTCCTGCGGAAGGCAGCCGAGGCGCCCACGGCAATGATGGAGATGGGGATGGCGGCTTCGAATACCTGGCCGATCTTCAGGCCCGAGTAGGCTGCCGCAGCCGAGAAGATGACGGCCATGAGGAGACCCATGCCCACAGACCAGCCTGTGACTTCGGTCGCAGGCTTCCCTGCCGGCATCACCGGCTCATACTCTTCTCCCGCTTGCAACTCCCTGTACGCGTTGTCGGGCAATTCGGTTACTTTCTTTTCGTCGTTCTTTTCCATATGTTCGTAATATTTAGCTTTCTGTCGTCAGTTTTTTTAGGTGAAAGCTTTTCAATTTTTGAAGTTGCATTCTGTGTGTTTCCCAAGGCTTCGAGACCTCAAATTTTCCCGGTGTGCAGCGAAGTCCTCTATTATTCTTTGGGTACCTGTCCGACAAAGGTTTCGTAAAAAGAGGAGTGAAGCGTAGCGACATCTTCTCTTTTAGAAACCGAGACGTTGACAGGTCAAAGAATAAGGGCAGACGAGAAGCACACCGGGAAAATTGAAGTGCTGACCGCTGATTGCCGAAACCTTGAGTTCAAATTTTTTGCCGAAAATACAAAAAAAAGCGTAAAGCGCGTACCTCTTTTCCAGGTTTGTGCCGTTTTTGCTATATTTGTGTGTTCAAGAGCTCCCATGGGGGGCATGACCATTTACCATTGTTTGATTGAAAAGTGAAAGAGATGAAAAAGATCTGTTGTGCCGCGCTGGCGGCGTTTTTTCTGCTGCCGGCAGTGGCGAAAGGCGACACGCTGCAGGATATTCTGAACGGTAAGTACAACCCCCGCGGTGTGAAGACGATGGTCTCCTCGGCCGACGGGATGCATTATTACCAGGCCGACCCGTTGCGCACGGCCGTGATCAAGTATGCCTATGCTTCGGGTGAAGCTGTGGATACGCTGTTCAATACGCGCACCGCACGCAACTGCACCTTCGATAGCTTCGAGGGTTTCCAGGTGAGTGACGATGAGTTCCGCGTGCTGGTATACCGCGACCGGGAACGGATCTACCGCCACTCCTTCAAAGCGGACTATTATTATTACGATGTACGCCGCAACATGGTGCGCCGCCTTTCACAGCAGCCGTCGAAGCAGATGATCCCCACCTTCTCGCCCGATGGAAAGATGGTGGCTTACGTGATCGACAACAACATCTTTCTGACCAAGTTCGACTTCGATACCGAGTCGCAGGTGACCAAAGATGGTGTGCAGGACAGCATCATCAATGGTGCCACCGACTGGGTGTATGAGGAGGAGTTCGCCACCACGTGTTTGATGGAGTTCTCTCCAGACAACAGCCAGCTCGCCTTCGTGCGCACCGACGAGTCGGCCGTGAAGGAGTTCTCCTTTCAAACTTTTAACGAGCAGCTTTATCCCGGTTATTACCGGTTTAAATATCCCAAGCCGGGTGAGGCAAATTCCCGGGTGGAGTGTCGTGTTTTTGACATCGCCTCGCGCGTGACACGCACCATGGAGGTGCCAATGGATGAGGATGGCTACATTCCCCGCATCACCTTCACCCACGACCCGGCACAACTGGCGGTGATGACGCTCAACAGAGACCAGAACCGGTTCGACCTTTACTTTGTGAACCCCCGCTCCACGGTGGCAAAGCTGGTGCTGCGGGAGGAGAGTAAGTACTATGTGGATGCGGAGTGGCTTAATTCGATTCACTTCCTGAAGGATCGGTTTACCTATATATCGGAAAGGGATGGCTACAGCCACATTTATATATATGGTCTTTCTGGAACGCTGCAGAAGCAGCTCACTTCGGGCAACTACGACGTGACTCAATTGCTCGCAGTGGATGAGCAAGCGAAAACACTTTTCTATGAGGCCGCCGACGAGAGTCCCCTGCGACGCAACATCTACAAGGTAGCCATCGACAAGGGGGTGCCGCAGAAGCTGTCGTTGCAGCCGGGATTTCATACTGCTGAATTTTTTAGCGCACAGGGGAAGTATTATGTACAACGGCGCTCAGATGTGTCCACACCTCCGGTGATCACGCTGCACGATGGCAATGGTAAGCAGCTGCGTATGCTGGAGGACAACAGTGCGCTGCAGGCAACACTCACGGCATCGCGTTTACCGCAGCGCGAGTTTATTACGGTGCCGGCGGCCGATGGCGTGACCCAACTGCATGGCTGGGTGCTGAAGCCGGTCAATTTTAACCCGGCAAGGAAGTACCCGGTGGTGATGGTTCAATACAGCGGCCCGAACTCGCAGCAGGTATACGACCGATACGAGATCGACTGGTACCATGCGCTGGCGGAGAAGGATATTGTGGTGGCCTGCGTGGATGGTCGCGGCACGGGTGCCCGTGGTGAGGCTTTCCGCAAGAGTACCTACATGCAACTGGGCATCACCGAGTCGGACGACCAGATTGCCGCTGCACGCTACCTCGGCACACTGCCCTATGTGGATGCAGCGCGGGTGGGTATCTGGGGATGGAGCTATGGCGGCTATAACGTGCTGATGAGCATGAGCCGTGGCAACGGCGTCTTCAGCGCAGGCGTGGCCATCGCCCCGGTGACCGACTGGCGCTTTTATGACACGGTATACACCGAGCGCTTCATGCGTACGCCGCAGCAAAACAACGATGGTTACCGCAACGGTTCACCCATTACGCTGGCAGACAAACTGGAGGGTCGACTGCTGCTGATTCATGGCACGGCGGATGACAACGTGCATTTCCAGAACTCCATAGAATATTCGCGGGCGCTCATTCTGGCCAACAAGCATTTCGACCAGTTCTATTTCCCGGATCAGAACCATCACCTCGCGGGTGGCAACACGCGCCGTTACCTCTACGACAAGGTGATCTCCTTCTTTCAGGAGAATCTCTGACGTTTCATCTCTTTACAAAGAGTCGCGTGTCTTGCTTCTTTATGCCTCATGCGACGCAGGTGTGGCTCTCTCAGACAGTGGGGGGGCCAGATCTTTTTGTTCCCTAAACAAAAAGGAACTTTTGTTGTTATTATAGTTGCATTTTTGGTGGAATAATTCTTTTCTCATAGAGGGTTTGCCAAATTAGCAACATAGAGGTAGGCAAAATAGAGTAGTTTTTTTTAAAAAAAAGCTTTCGCACGCAAAGACGGGCGACTGATTATGGTAGACTTTTATAATATACGGTATATATTCCGAAATCCCGCATTTGGCCTGGTGCCGTTGTTCATCTTTTCCATTCTTGTGGGTCTTGTTGATACATGGGTGTCGACCGGTGTCACGCTGATTTTGTCGTTGGCAGGTTACTTTACCGTCCGAAAGCAGAACAGGCTTATATATAATATTTCGATTCTGGTATTTACCATTGGTCTCGTCTTTTCGTTCAGTTCCTTCTTTATAAGCATGCAGGCGGTAGGTCAATTTCTGGTGCTGGAGATCATTTTTGTGCTCGCCCTGATCACCATGCGTCTTTCACGCAAGAGGATTGTCATGCGGCTGGGAAAGACGAGAAACCAGATCCTCAGAAACTATCTGCAGGAGTCGTTTCGTGTAACTTTTCAAACACAGTATGGTCTCTCCATTCACTTGCTCCTGGTCCTGCTGTTCTTCCTTTTCGATGGCCAGGTTGACACGAGAGAACGGGGGACGTTTATCCTGCTTGGCGTTCAGGTCCTGCTGCTGGCAATTATCCTGCTGGAGGGGGTCAGACTGATTATCCTTCGTCACAAACTGGTGGAGGAGGAGTGGCTGCCTGTAGTTTCAGAGCAGGGGCATGTGACGGGCCGTGTGGCCAAGTCGATTACCAAAGGTCTGAAAAATCGCTTTATGCACCCTGTGGTGCGGGTGGCGCTCATTTACCAGGGGAGTATCTACCTGCAGGAACGTGATCCCCACAGGTTGTTGAACCCGGGCGCACTTGATTATCCGTTTGAGAAATACATGGAGTTCAACGAGGATATCGACAATACAGTACGGCAAAGCGTTGCAGAGGAATGTGGCAGCAACGAACTACCGTTGCGTTTCCTCTTAAAGTATACTTTCGAGAATGACATCACAAAACGCCTCATCTTTCTCTATGTCTCCCTGATTGAGGAGGAGGCGCTCTTCAACAGCCTTAATCTAAAGGGAGGCAAGCTCTGGACAGAAGCGCAAATCACAGACAACCTGAACAGCAACCTCTTCTCGGAGTGCTTTGAGCTGGAGTTTGAGTATCTGAAGAATACGGTGCTGATGGTACATCGCTTCAAAAACAAGCAATCGAAAGCATGAATGACTACCGGAAGCAGGTAGGAAGCGGAATAAAAGAAAAACGGCAGGCAGCTAAACTCGCGTTCGGCTGCCTGCCTTCGTTTAAATATAAAAAAGAAAAAAGTTATTTGTACTGCGTTTACTCAGTAATTGTCGCAATCAATATCAATAATCAATAATCAATAATCAGCCCTTATTTTTCGGGATCCTCCGTCTGATCATCTGTCAGGGCAGGTTCATTTTTGAGCGTACCCGATAGTTTGGAGATGGTGGAGAAGTCGATCTTTCCCGAGACAGTGATAATGCTCAGCTGGCTGTTTTCATCGAGCGAGATGAGAATGATCTCCTGCCTTTTGTTGTCGTCCTTCTTCATCCAGACGGAGATGCGGGAGAGCTTTTCGTTTACCGAGACCACCTCTTCGTAGTCGCCAAACGCTTCTTCGATCAGCTCATTGGCTTTTTCGAAATAGTACCGGGAGTCTTTTGCATTGTCGCTGTTCACGATGCGGATGCTGTGCAATTCTTTGAAAGCATTCTTCAGCTCCTCATCCTGTGTATTTGCGGCCATCTTGTCGAGCATCTTCTTGCCAATATTGACATTGTTCAGCGGACGATCCTCCACGCTGTATTTTTGAATGAACTGGGTGATGAAATCATTTGCAAATAGTGACGTGCTGGCAAGCAACATGATCATCAGTATGGTTGTTCTGTTCATATATCCTCCTTCTGTTTATGATTGGAGATAAATCCGTTGATGTCGTCAAGCGAGTCTTCTTCCTGCGTGAGTGTTGCCAGGGAGTCGGCGATAATTTCTTCTGCCATGAGTGAATCGAGCGCCGTCCAGTCGATATCCAGGTCGTCGATCATGCGGATGGTCTGCAGCGATGCCTCCTCGGTGGTCTGCAGCGCATGGGAGAGTATCTCCAGCGCATAGGTGGCATCTTTGATGGCCGCATGGGGATCGTCGTACGTTTCGACGAACCAGGGTTTGTTGTTTTGGCGGGTGATGAAGAAGATGCTGATACCCATTCCGACGATCAGCAACAGCGACGCGGCTATGCGCAGCAGCGGGGTGAAAATGCGGATGGTGATGTATTTTTTGTCTTCCTTCTCTTGCTCCATGGCTGCCTTGAGGCGCTCATCGAAGTCTTCGCTCAGGACAACAGACTGCTCATCGTGAATATAGGAGAAGAGGGGTGCATAGCACTGAAACGATGTAGGAAGATGATCACTGGAAAAAAAATCGCGCAACTCCTGCTCTTCGGCAAGGGTTGTTTGGCAGTCCCAGTAACGTTTCAATAAATCCTGTATGTGTATCTCTTCTTTAGCTGTCATATCCTGCTAATAATTCTCTCATTTTTTTTCGTGCCCTGAAGAGGCTGATCTTTACCAGATCTTCACTGATACCGAGGGTCTCGGCGATCTCGCGGTAACTCATCCCCTCCACCTCTCGCAGCCGGAATGTGAGCTGCTGGTTTTCGGGGAGCTCCTCCATGCATTGTTCAATGAGGAGCTGTTGCTCCTTGATGACCATTGCATGATGCGGTGAGTGTTGGTCTACAAAATAAAGATCTTCCTGTTCTTTTTCTATGGCGTCGGTCTTGCGAACAGCCATGGTGGAGAGCCTGTCGAGTGCCATGTTCTTGATGGCCCTGAAGCAATAGCCTTCCAGATTCCCGATATCTTGCCACTCCTCTTTTCTGCTCCAGAGCTTGAGCAGCAGGTCCTGCAGGATGTCTTCTGCCTCTTCGCGATCCCTGACAATGCCGTATGCCAGACGGAAGAGCCGATCTTTCATCGGCAGGATGATTTGATGAAATGGTTCGTTA
>CAZRRC010000083.1:7855-10359 GCA_964602395.1 uncultured Proteiniphilum sp.
CAAACATTTGCATATCTTTCTGATTATTTGTAATTTTGTGCCGTTTTTCACCCGAACAGAAAGGTTATTGAATGATAATCAGGGTATTATTGTGTACCAAAAAGGTGAAAATGAAGCGATAGAGAAATTATTAAAAAAAATAGCAATACGTAAAAAGAAAGCAGAAGATGCCTACAATTCAACAACTCGTAAGAAAAGGACGTACCACACTTACAGACAAAAGCAAGTCGCCCGCTTTGGACTCTTGTCCGCAGCGTCGCGGTGTTTGCGTGAGGGTGTACACCACAACTCCGAAGAAACCTAACTCAGCCATGAGGAAGGTAGCCCGTGTGCGTTTAACGAACTCGAAGGAAGTGAATGCTTATATTCCGGGAGAAGGTCACAACCTGCAGGAGCACTCAATTGTGCTGGTGCGTGGTGGACGTGTGAAGGACCTTCCGGGTGTGCGTTATCACATTGTACGTGGTACCCTGGATACAGCCGGTGTGAACGGTCGTACCCAACGTCGTTCCAAATATGGGGCCAAACGTCCCAAGCCAGGAGCGAAGACAGCTGTAGCGGCTAAGCCGGGAGCAAAGAAGAAATAATTCTTCCCGCATCGCACATCATTTAATAAAAGAAACTAAATTGTAAAATCGCTGTTGAAATTTTTGGGATTCGCTACTTATTACAGGTTGAGTAAATAAACTCGGAGGAGTTTGTTGAAGACAGTTTAACGGCAACCAAACAACACAAAATTTTTTAAAGCAATGAGAAAGACAAAACCTAAAAAAAGACAGGTTCTCCCCGATCCTGTATATGGTGATGTAAGGGTGACTAAATTTGTTAACCACCTTATGTATGACGGCAAGAAAAGTATATCTTATGATATTTTCTATTCTGCTCTGAACACTGTAAAGGCAAAGTTGCCCAATGATGAAAAGTCAGCGCTCGAAATATGGAAAGCTGCACTCGATAATATTACTCCTCAGGTGGAAGTGAAGTCACGCCGTGTTGGCGGTGCCACATTTCAGGTTCCCACCGAAATAAGACCCGAAAGAAAAGAATCAGTTTCAATGAAAAACCTCATTTTGTATGCACGCAAAAGAGGTGGAAAGACGATGGCCGATAAGTTGGCTGCCGAGATCGTTGATGCCTATAATAACCAGGGTGGTTCTTTCAAGAGGAAAGAGGATATGCACAGAATGGCAGAAGCAAACCGTGCTTTTGCGCACTTTAGATTTTAATTAGAATAAGGTAAAAAAGATGGCTAAGGGTTCAAAAGAAGCATTACAATTCACTCGTAACATCGGTATCATGGCGCATATCGATGCCGGTAAAACCACCACTTCGGAGCGTATCCTGTTTTATACGGGACTCACGCACAAAATCGGAGAGGTGCACGACGGCGCGGCGACCATGGACTGGATGGCGCAGGAGCAGGAGCGTGGAATTACCATCACCTCTGCTGCTACCACCACGAGCTGGAAATATGATAACAAGACATTTAAAATAAATCTGATCGACACCCCGGGACACGTGGATTTCACGGTGGAGGTAGAACGTTCGTTGCGTGTGCTGGATGGCGCCGTGGCAGCGTTTTGTGCCGTTGGAGGTGTGGAGCCGCAGAGCGAGACTGTTTGGCGTCAGGCCGACAAATACAAGGTGCCCCGTATTGGTTACGTGAATAAAATGGACCGCTCGGGTGCAAATTTCTTTGATGTGGTACGCCAGGTAAAAGAAATGTTGGGCGCTACGGCGTGTCCCATTCAGATACCCATTGGTGCCGAAGAAAAATTCAGGGGAGTCGTTGATTTGGTGACAATGAAAGCGCTGTACTGGCACGATGAGACCATGGGTGCTGATTACGACGTGGTGGATATCCCTGCCGACTTGCAAGATGAGGCTGAAGAGTGGCGCGAGAAGATGCTGGAGACCTTGGCTGAGTGTGACGATACACTGATGGAGAAGTTCTTTGATGCACCCGATACGATCACCGAAGAGGAAATCAGACGTGCCATCAGAAAAGGTACACTGGCGATGCAGATTAATCCGATGATCTGTGGATCGTCGTTCAAGAATAAGGGAGTGCAGACACTGCTTGATGCTGTGTGTGCTTACCTGCCGAGTCCTGCCGATACAGAAGCTATCACAGGTACTGATCCTGATAACCCGGAAAAGGAACTGGTACGTAACCCCGATCCAGAGGCTCCCATGAGTGCCCTGGCGTTTAAGATTGCCACCGATCCCTTTGTGGGTCGCTTGTGTTTCTTCCGCGTTTATTCGGGAGAGATTGAAGCTGGCTCATACGTGTTCAATCCCCGTTCTAGAAAGAAGGAACGCATTTCCCGTCTTTTCCAGATGCACTCCAACAAGCAGAACCCGAAAGAGTTTATCGGTACAGGCGATATTGGTGCAGGTGTAGGATTCAAAGATATCCGTACTGGAGATACGCTGTGTGATGAAAACCATCCCATCATTCTGGAGGCCATTGACTTCCCAGATCCGGTGATCGGCATTGCCGT
>CAZRRC010000084.1:0-10310 GCA_964602395.1 uncultured Proteiniphilum sp.
GAGAAGTATTACAAAGAGGCACAGAAAATCATTGAGCTGCTGCCCACGACCTGAATAACTGAAAATAATTGATATAGTACAAATGGATTATAGAAAAATTGCCGCCAACTCCAACACGGAAACGCAGGATGTAATGAAACTGTCTGAACCCGTGGGAAATGTGTACGAGATGGTGCGGATTATCAGCAAAAGAGCCAACCAGCTCGGAGTGGAAATGAAACAGGATCTCGACACCAAGCTGCAGGAGTTTGCTTCCTACAGCGACAACCTTGAGGAAGTGTTCGAAAACCACGAACAAATAGAAATTTCCCGTTTCTACGAGAAACTACCTAAGCCATCACTCCTCGCCATTGAAGAATGGAAGGAAGAAGATATCTATTATCGCAATCCTGCCCGGGAGAAAGAGCTTTTCTAAGATTATGCTGCAACGGATACAGACTCTATTTCTGCTGCTGGCAGCTGCAGCTATGCTCGTGGCGTCGGTGACACCGCTGGTTTTCTTTATGCATCAGGGCGACAAGGTAGTCTTTGAAGCCATGGGTGTCTACCTTAACGGCGAGCTCAATGATTCTACTTGGGGCTTGTTCTTGCTCTCTATGGTGAGCTCGGTATTGTTGCTGCTGACTGTCTTCCTCTATAAACAGCGGATGTTGCAGATACGGCTCTCCATTTTCAACGTGGTGTGTATGATCGGCTTTTATCTCTATTTCGGGTTCATCCTTTATAAACTTTACCCGGTTGAAAACCTTCTGTTTCAGAAGGTGGGCGTGGGCGTGATAATGCCTGTGATTGCCATCATCCTCACTATCCTTGCTATTCGTAAAATTGGTGCCGACGAGGCGTTGATCAGGTCATTGCACCGATTGAGAAAATAGAACCGGTTAAAATGATTACAAAAAAGCGGTGCTTCTTTTTAGGAAGCACCGCTTTTTTTGTGTTCTTTGGAGTTGAAAATGAAATAATGTTTCAGGATCAAATGATCAGAATGACCACTCTTTTGAGGTGCTGGTCTTTTCTGTTTCTGCAGGCACTGGGGCTTTTGTTTGAATGGGTGCCGATGTCTGATTCTGTATGCCGGTACCTTTGTAGTACTGCATCAGCGTGGGCATAATCTTCTCAATATTGGCAATGCGCTTGCTGTCGGTAGGGTGCGTGCTGAGAAATTCAGGTACCTGCGCTCCGCCACCACTCTGGGCCATCCTTGTCCAGAAAGGTACGGCAACCTGCGGGTCATACCCGGCCATCGCCATCACGATGAGACCAATCTCATCAGCTTCATACTCCTGTTTGCGCGCGTAGGGCATCATTACCCCATACTGGGCACCCAGGCCAAAAACGGTTTGACCCAGTTGCTGCATAGCTTGCGAATTACCCAAAAGCCCCCCTGCAATGGCACCACCATATTGCAACGCCATTTGTTGACTGAGCCTCTCACTGGAATGCTGGGCAATTACATGGGCAATTTCGTGACCAATCACCACAGCCAGGGCTTCTTCGGTTTGTGTTACAGGCAACAGGCCGGTGTAGATCACAACTTTACCACCAGGCATGGCAAAGGCATTCACGCTTTTGTCCTTCACCAGGTTGAATTCCCAGGAGAAATTTTCCAACGCCGAAGCATAACCGTTGTTGGTGTAAAATGTCTCCACGGCATTCGCAATGCGGGTGCCGATGCGAGTGACCATTGCGGCATTGGATGTGCCTTTTTCCAGCGGTGCGGTGCGCATGAAGTCCTGATACTGCTGCAGACTCAACGCGATGACTTCTTGATTTGATACCAGCTGCAGCTGTCTTCTTCCCGTAAAGGGCACGCTGCCGCACGATTCAAAAAGCAATGCCGTGAATAACAGTATGATCTGCATGGATAGGCAGGGAAATGAAATTGTTTTCTTCATAGACTAATTAATTTATAATCGATATTTTGTTCATCTCTTTTTTTTGACTTTTCTTCTGTATGGAATCTTTGTGACGCTTGAATAGCTCGAGCGTTCCATCTACTGCTTAAACAGTTTTATGCAAAAGTAGTTTATTTCCGGCATATTTTTTCTTTTTCCACGGTATCTCCTTTTATTGACAAAAAATGGGAATTTCTTCCACGTTTAGTCACTTTGTGACATAGACAGCGGAACAAAAAATCTTTTTGATTTAACCCCCAAATTACCTATCTTTGAACGATTTTTTATTAAACAAAAACACCCATGACAGGAATGATACGACTTCGGTTTTATTTAACCGTTGACGTAACGTGTGTATAGGAGTAAACTGATATATGTCTGTAGATCAAATTAACGACGACGAAATAGCAGAAAAAAGTGGGATAGAAGAGGAAGAGACCGACTTGTTATTCAAGTCGGCCTCAAGCACTAAAATACCCGTGAAACTGGGCGAGGATAGCACGCTCAACCTCTCCAAGATGTACCAGAACTGGTTTTTGGATTACGCTT
Organism: uncultured Proteiniphilum sp.; assembly: GCA_964602395.1. GTDB lineage: Bacteria > Bacteroidota > Bacteroidia > Bacteroidales > Dysgonomonadaceae > Proteiniphilum. Next base: position 2,445 of record CAZRRC010000084.1, read on the forward strand.
CCTACGTGATCCTGGAACGTGCTGTGCCGCATATTTCAGATGGGTTAAAGCCCGTGCAGCGCCGCATCCTGCATGCGATGAAGCGAATCGACGATGGACGATACAACAAAGTGGCCAACCTCATTGGTAATACCATGCAGTATCATCCACATGGCGACGCCTCCATTGGCGATGCGCTGGTGCAGATGGGTCAAAAAGATCTGCTCATTGATACGCAGGGAAACTGGGGAAATATCCTTACCGGTGACGGTGCCGCAGCACCCCGTTATATTGAAGCCCGACTAACGAAGTTTGCTCTTGAGGTGCTGTTTAATCCCAAAACAACTGAATGGAAGCCATCGTACGACGGCCGAAACAAAGAGCCAGTGACTCTCCCTGCCAAGTTTCCCCTGCTTCTGGCACAGGGTGCCGAAGGTATCGCCGTAGGCCTCTCTTCTAAGATATTACCCCACAACTTCAACGAGTTGTGTGATGCTTCCATTGCCTACCTCGAGGAAAAACCGTTTGCACTCTATCCTGATTTCCAGACCGGTGGCTTTGTCGATGTAGAGAAATACAATGATGGTGAGCGTGGTGGCTCGGTGAAAGTGCGTTCCACCATCACGAAGCTGGATAATAAAACCCTTATAATCAAAGATGTTCCATATGGAAGGACTACCGCCAGCGTGGTAGATTCTATCCTGAAAGCCAACGACAAGGGAAAAATAAAAATCAAAAAAGTAGACGATATCACTGCGCAAAATGTGGAAATCCACGTACAACTTGCGCCGGGTGTCTCTTCCGATAAGACCATCGATGCTCTCTATGCCTTTACAGACTGTGAAATCAGCATTTCCCCCAACTGTTGTGTCATCGATGACAACAAACCACACTTTCTGACAGTGAGCGATGTGCTACGGGTCTCTGTCGACAATACCAAAGATAGCCTCCGCAAGGAACTGGAAATTGAACGGACCGAAAAGCAGGAGGCCCTGCTATTTGCTACACTCGAAAAGATATTCATCGAAGAACGGATATACAAGGACAAAGAGTTTGAGAGTGCCAAAAATATGGATGCCGCCGTGCTGCATATTGATCAACGGCTTCAACCGTTTAAAGAAACCTTTATCCGTGAGATCAACCGGGATGACATTCTCAGGCTCATGGAGATAAAGATGGCACGCATTCTCAAGTTTAATTCTGACAAGGCCAATGATCTCATAGCCAGGTTGCTGGAGGAGATCGATGAGATCACTCACAATCTCAATAATCTGGTCGATTATACGATCTCCTGGTACCTCATGCTCAAGGAGCGCTATGGAAAGAATTATCCCCGGAAGACAGAGATACGTAGTTTTGAGAATATTGAGGCAGTAAAAGTGGCCGAAGCAAATGAGAAGCTCTATGTGAACAAAGAGGAAGGATTCATTGGTACCGGCATGAAAAAAGATGAATTCGTCTGCAACTGTTCCGACATCGACGATATCATTGTCTTCTTCAAAGATGGGAAGTACAAGGTGGTGAAAGTAAGTGAGAAAATGTTCGTCGGTAAAAATATTCTCTACGCGAATGTGTTCAAAAAGAACGACAAGCGCACCATTTACAACGTGATTTATCGCGACGGTAAGATAGGACCTCACTACATAAAACGTTTCCCAGTTACCGGTGTCACTCGCGATAAAGAGTACGACCTGACTAAAGGAAAGCCCGGGTCCCGCATTGCGTATTTCAGTGCAAACCCCAATGGTGAAGCGGAAACTGTCAAAGTGATCCTGAAACCAAAGCCGCGACTGCGTATACTGCAGTTTGAGAAAGACTTCAGTGACATAGAGATCAAGGGACGTGGCGCCATGGGTAACATCCTCACTAAAGCCGACGTGCACCGCATTCTGTTAAAACAAAAGGGACTCTCCACGCTGGGCGGACGCAAGGTCTGGTATGATCCCGACGTGCTTCGTCTAAACTATGAAGGCGACGGAAAGTATCTTGGCGAATTCCAGGGTGACGACATGATCCTGGTCACGACTCGGAGCGGCGAGTATCGTGTATGTAATTTCGACCTGACCAATCATTTTCCCTCAGACATACATTACATCGAGAAATTTGATGAAGGTAAAGTATGGTCTGCAGCCCTCTTTGATGCCGACCAGGGGTATGCCTACCTGAAACGATTTACGTTCGAAACGACTGATAAACCGTTAAATTTCCTGGGTGACAATCCCGAATCCCAATTATTTTTGCTTACCGATGTGGTTTTTCCACGGGTAAAGGTTATCTTTGGCGGAAATGATGATTTTCGCGAACCGCTTGAGATCGATGTGGAGGAATTTATCGGCGTGAAAAGCTATAAGGCAAAAGGAAAGAGACTATCGAACTTCGAGGTTAAAACAGTGGAGGAACTTGAACCATTGAGATTTCCTGAACCGGAAGAGGAATCACAGGAGACTATGACCGTGCAGATAGATGATGAAAACGGAGATACTCAGCTGTCGAATGCCGATTTACGTGACGAGATCACGGGGCAGATGAAATTATTCGATTAACTTATCCAAACAATCGCATGAAACGAGCAGCAACATTGATGATAGTATGGAGCAGTTTTTTCTGCGGTTTGTTTTCTCAACAGCATCTCCCTTTGGAAGAGGTAACCCCGGTGAATCATTCTACCCTGGTGGGGGTAGGAAAAGTCTACCTGCACGATAGTTACTTGTCGCCGCTCACCTACAGTGGCATCAGCATGACGCTTTTACACGAACGACTGAAACGGTCGCCCTATTTTTCGGGAAAACTGTTGCTGCAACAGCAATTTCATATACAGGTAGGCATCACCAAAAATCCCACCGCTTCGGCATCGGAGTACTACGGCGACATCGGCTATTATCTGACCGCCTTTTATCCATTGCTACAAACGTCTCGTTTCAGGTTGTTGGGCGGGGGTGGCTGGGATGCATCGCTGGGTGGCATCTACAATGTGCGCAACTCCAATAATCCCGGATCACTGAAGGTGTCCACCAACCTAAACCTCTCGGCAATGGCAAGCTATAGCCTTCCCTGGGCAATTTTCCGCTGGCAAGTCTCTACCCCTTTTGCCGGATTGTTCTTCTCTCCGGAGTATGGACATTCCTACTACGAAATTTTTACGCTGGGTAATGGCAAAGGAACGGTGCATTTGGGTTCATTCCACAACCAGCTCTCGTTGCGAAACTATTTCACGGTTGATATACCCTTCGAAAAGATCACTTTGCGTACAGGCTATTTGGGAGATTTTTACCGGACAGAGGTACATGAACTAACTACGAAAATAACAGTCCATCAGTTCATGCTGGGACTGGCATTTGAGTCGATCAACTTTGGAGGCCGGAAAGCACGCAAAAGCCTGCCTCTGAAGAGCAGTTATTACTAAATGAATCGCAGGGTCGAAAAAATAGATTTCACCCTCGATGGTTGCGGGCAGATCATAACAGACTGTTCTGCGAAGTGTTTTTACTATATATTATTGATAATATGAAATTTAATTTCGACGAATTAGTCGATCGATCTCATACGGACAGTGTAAAACTGGATAAATTGAAGTCCCTCTACGGCGAGGTTGATTTGATACCGCTTTGGGTGGCCGACACCGATTTCAAGTCACCCCCGGCCATCATTGATGCATTACAAAAAAGAGTGGAACATGGCGTATTTGGCTATACCACACCCTCCGAGAACTATCTTACTTCCATTGTGCAATGGCTGCAACGACGCCATCAATGGACTGTGCAACCGGAGCAGATCAATTTTGTGCCAGGTGTGGTAAAGGGTATCGCCTTCGCCCTCGACGTTTTCACTTGTGAAGGTGATCGGGTCATTATCCAGCCACCTGTTTATCATCCTTTCCGGTTGGTGCCCACAGCCCTGAAACGGGAAGTGGTCAACAACCCCCTGATCCTTGAAAACGAACGCTATAGGATGGATCTCGCGGGCTTGCGAGAGATACTCTCACGGCAGACATGCAAGTTGCTCATCCTTTGTAATCCACACAACCCCGGAGGACGGGTATGGAGTAAAGAGGAATTGAAGGAACTTGCTGAGATCTGTTCCGAAAACGGGGTGATCGTTATCTCCGATGAAATTCATGCCGATATGGCATTGCCGGGATTCAGGCATATTCCTTTTGCTTCGGTTTCCCGTGAGGCTGAAAAGATCAGCCTGACCCTGATGGCACCCAGTAAAACATTCAATATCGCGGGCATTGTCAGTTCTTTTGCGGTGATACCCAATAAGGAAATCAGAGAACGATATCTGGGCTACCTGGAACCGCGTGAACTCTCGCAAGGAACTATCTTTGCCTATACTGCCACACAAGCCGCCTACGAAGAGGGAGCCGAGTGGCTGGAACAGATGAACGAATATGTGCAGGGAAACGTGGATTTTGTAAACAATTACCTTAAGGAGCATATTCCACAAATAAAGGCCATGAAGCCGGAAGCTTCTTTTTTGGTGTGGTTGGATTGTCGTGCGTTACACCTCTCCCAACCGGAGCTGGTCGACCTTTTCGTGAAGAGAGCACATCTGGCCCTCAACGATGGCACCATGTTCGGTCCGGGTGGTGAAGGTTTCATGCGGCTCAATGTGGGCACCCCGCGGCAAGTACTGGAACAGGCTCTTAATAAACTTAAAAATGCTGTTTGCGGATAAACATCGTACCCGTTGGATTGTTTCAATGGGTCTATTAATAAAGTCAATAAAACAAATATTAATAATATATACACAATGAAAATTAGCGATAACAAATATGTTACACTTACATACGATTTACATGTAGGTGAGGGCGAAGAACTTGAGTTGATGGAACAGGCTACAACCGAAAGACCCCTGGAGTTTATTTATGGTACAAATTCCATGCTTGAAGCGTTCGAAAAACAGATCGATGGTCTTGCAGCAGGGGATGTCTTTTCTTTCACGTTGTCCCCAGAAGAGGCTTATGGTGATTACGACGACAGCCGTATCATTGAGCTGCCGAAAAATATTTTTGAGGTAGACGGAAAAATAGATGAGGAGATGCTCTTCGAAGGCAATACGCTGCCCATGATGGATGCGTCGGGAAATCGGTTGGTAGGCTCGGTGGTCTCCATCGGGGAGAATCAGGTGACCATGGATTTCAACCATCCGTTGGCAGGTGAGACCATGCACTTCAAGGGAACGGTAATGGAAGTGCGTGATGCCTCTGCTGAAGAGATTGCGGCACTGTTCAGCAGTGGTGGATGCAGCTGTGGCTCCTGTGACGAAGAGGGTGAAGGTGAGCAGGGCTGTGGATGTGGCTCCGGTGGCGGAGGTTGCGGTTCGGGATGTAATTGTTAGAAAGATCATTATATGCGCGGGAAACCGGGACAAGAGTATGAATACATTTGGAACGATATACAGACTCACCTCCTTTGGTGAGTCGCACGGTGCTGCCGTGGGAGGTGTGATCGATGGCTGCCCCCCAGGCCTGGAGATAGATATTGACTTCATTCAGGCCGAGCTGGACAGACGACGCCCGGGACAGTCGCGCATCACCACACCGAGGAAAGAGTCTGATAGGGTAGAACTCCTCTCCGGTATATTTGAAGGAAAGACCACTGGTACTCCCATCGGGTTCATCGTGCGGAACGAAAACCAACAGTCTTCGGACTACGATAACCTGAAGGAAGTATTTCGGCCTTCTCATGCCGATTTTACTTATCAGCAAAAGTATGGTATTCGTGATCACCGGGGTGGGGGACGCTCCTCCGCCCGGGAAACCATTTCCCGCATCGTTGCGGGTGCCATAGCCAGACTCTGGCTTCGTCAGCAGCAGGTTACCATCCACGCTTATACCTCGCAGGTGGGAGAGATTGCACTGGAGAACGATTACAAGAAATATGATCTCTCCCTCACCGAGGAGAACATGGTGCGTTGCCCCGATCCGAAGGTGGCTGAGCAGATGATCAAGCTTATCAATGAGGTACGCATTCAGGGCGACAGCATCGGTGGCATCATTACCTGTGTCATCAAAGGTACACCCATGGGGCTCGGAGAGCCTGTTTTTGGTAAGTTGCACGCTGCCTTGGGTTCAGCCATGCTGAGCATCAACGCAGTAAAGGGATTCGATTATGGCATGGGATTCAATGTCACGGGACGCGGCTCAGAGCTGAACGATTCGTTTTACAACGATGCAGGTGTGATCCGCACCCGTACCAATCATTCAGGTGGTATTCAGGCTGGTATTTCCAATGGGCAGGATATTTACTTCCGGGTTGCCTTCAAACCGGTTTCCACCATCCTCACCGAGCAACAATCGGTGGATATCCATGGTGTCAATACCACCCTCAAAGCCCGGGGAAGGCACGATCCCTGTGTGTTGCCCCGTGCCGTACCTATTGTGGAAGCCATGGCTGCCATGACCCTCATGGATTACGCGCTGTTGGCGAAAACAAAATAGTAATAACCTTTTTTGCTTGTGCCTATGAAGTTATTCTCTTGTCTCATTGGGCTGATCTTATCGGGCGGCACCCTGTTTGCTCAGGCGGAAGTACACTTTACGCCCGAAGATCGGCAGATCTTTGGGCGCTATCTTTCTTACATCATGCCATACCGGCATCTCAACACCGATTCGATATGTGAAAAGACAGCGACCTTCTTTCTGGGTAAGCCTTACGTGGCCCACACACTCGAAATAACCGACGAAGAGCACCTTGTGGTGAACCTGCGGGAGTTTGACTGTACCACGTTCGTGGAGACTGTAATCGCTCTGTCACGCACTATAGAATCAGACATACCTTCGTTTGAGACCTTTCTTTCTGAACTGCGGAATATTCGTTACCGCAACGGAGTAGTGGCGGGATATGCTTCCCGGATTCATTATACGTCCGACTGGGTGTATGAACAGGAACAAAATGGAAGAATAAAAAATATATCGGCATTATTGGGCGGCATAAGGGAAGAGAAACAGATCAATTTCATGTCGACCCACAGACAGGCTTACAAGCAGCTTGTAAGTGACGATGCTGCATTGCGTGAGATTATCTCCATAGAGCAGGAGATCAACAGCAGAGGTGGCTTTGCCTATTTACCCAAGGCACAAATAGCCATTGCTGCACCCCTGATTCCGCATATGGCCATGATTGGTTTTGTTACTCACATCAACGGATTGGATATTTCACATGTGGGGTTCGCTTATAAAAATGGAGAGAAACTCACCTTTGTTCATGCTTCCACAGCCCAAAAGAAGGTGGTAGTCGACGAAAAAACGCTCAGCGATTATTGTAAAGAACAGAAATCCTGCGCCGGGATTTTGGTATCGCAGATCATGTAATCCTTTGGTGTGCTTTGCTACTCGAACAAGTCTTTATCTTTATCGGTCTTTTTCCTGTTTTTTGAATTTTCAAGAAACCAGATATCTGCTTTCTTAAAAAAAGTATTGATAAAAATGATCAATACCGTGGCGAAAGCCAACTCCCAGTAAAACCCAAATGCCGAGAGACAACCCAATGCGGCACTACTCCAGATTGTAGCAGCCGTGGTGAGACCCTGCACATTGGCGCCCCTGTGCAGGATTACGCCGGCACCCAGAAAACCGATGCCGGTCACAATCTGCCCCACAACGCGAGAGGGATCACCTGTTCCTCCGCTATCTACAATGCGAATAGATATCAGCGTAAAGATGCATGCACTCACTGCCACTAGCGTATGGGTGCGCAGACCGGCGCTTTTGTTGTTCGATTCCCTTTCCAGCCCCAGTGCTCCTCCTGCCGCGGTAGCAGCCAGGAGGCGTATGATAAAATCAGCCAATTCCATAGAATAAAAATATTATATATCCTGCAGGACAATCTCTTCAGCCTGACGGACAAAGATATCCATTTTTTGTTTTTCTGCTTCATCCATGGG
>CAZRRC010000085.1:0-10251 GCA_964602395.1 uncultured Proteiniphilum sp.
ACATATAAAAGTAGCATAAAGATAGATTAACAAGTTGTAAGATCAACAAATTGTGCGTTTGATATTACCATAAGTTTAATAATATAACAAAAAATACTATCATATCAACAAAAAACTATTTGTGCATATTTTTCCATTGCTTCACCGTCATTCCAGTATATCGTTGAAAACACTTGCTGAAATAACTTTTGTCGGCATATCCGGTCCTCTCACAAATATCGTCGAGGGTTATCCGTTTCTCTGTTGTGATTATTCTCTTGGCTTCTTCTATACGAAGACTATTTATCCATTCTTTGAAGGTCATTTTTCGATATATATTTAAATAACTGGATAGATAGGTTCTGTTAGTGGAGATTTGCGTTGCAACAACCGCAATAGTCAGGTCGTGGTTTAGAAATAACTTCTTTTTTTCCCATTCTCCAACGGAATTACCGATTTGAGAAAATGTAATTGGAGAGGCTTTTATGACTTTGTTTGTTTCTTCCTCAGCAATGGGTTTTATGTACTTGTAAATATTTGCATAGTTAAGAAAATGAACGGCGTAAAGTGTATAAAATGGAATAGCCAATATAGGCAATATGTTCGTCATCTCCTCAGAAGCAATACAAAATATTATCACAGCGAAGCTTGCTAGCAATATGAAAATATTGGCATGATACACCCACTGTAAATGATCCCGGCTATTTCCGGTAAAATAATTGTTGAATTTTTTTTTGTAATTCCTGTGATGCTTGAGAAAAATGAGAGCAGTAAACGCCAGTGAGATGGTGAAAAATAACAATAAGCTATAATACCATATATTTGAAATATTGTCACTCCAATATCCTTGGTAGGATCCAAGATTCAGAAAAGCTAAAATCGTCACCGGGACTAAATGATAAGTCAGTTTCTTGATCGAAGGGCTGCTCAGGTTAATCAGTGAGATATTGACATGTGTAAACAGATAAAGTTGAAAGGTCGCAAAAATGAGAATGGATGTCTTAAAGGTCGGTAAGGTTATTCCTTTCAGCCTAAGGACTATCGCATAGAAACTGGTGATGCAAAATAGCAAATAAGCAATTGTCATCAATGTTTTTGCCGATTTGTAGTTTTCCAATTGTTGGGTTTTGGGCACAGATGTAAAGAGAAATAGTATAGACAACACAAAAGATGTCCAGAATGCTCCTATGGAAAAGAAAAGGTTTAACTGCATACTCATCATATTGTGTCACTTAACGGGGTTAGAGAATTCTTGTTTGCGACTCGTCAGAGTTGTGAGAAGCTACTCATTAAAAATTTCACTAATGTATATAAAAAAATCATAATCTGTTTCTTTTTTTGTTTGTATCATGAATTTTATGCTATATAGTTTGTGAGACGGGGAAAAAAGGTTACCTTTGCATCCGCAAATACAAATTACCCACATTAAAGAACTACTAAATGGCAACAAAATTACGTTTACAGAGAAGAGGACGCAAAAATTATCCTTTTTATCAGATCATTGTTGCAGATAGCAGAGCTCCACGAGATGGAAAGTATATTGAGAGGATTGGTTCATACAACCCGAACACACATCCTGCTACGATCACTTTAGATTTCGAAAGAGCTTTGTATTGGCTGCAATCGGGGGCACAACCCTCCGACACCGTTCGAAATATTTTATCAGACGAAGGAGTACTGATGAAGAAACATCTCCTTGGTGGAGTTGCAAAAGGCGCTTTTGATGAAGCTGAAGCTGAAAGAAAATTTGAGGCTTGGAAAAACAACAAACAGCAGACCAACCAGTCTCTTAAGAGCAAAGATGCTGAAAAACAACGTGCCGAAGATAAAGCCAGACTGGACGCTGAAAAGGAAATAAACAAAGCACGCGCTGAAGCTTTGGCCAAGAAGAAGGCTGATGAAAAGGCTGCCAATGCTCCTGTAGTTGAAGCGGAAGAAGCCGTGGAAGCTCCAGTGGAGGAAGTGCCTGCCGCAGAAGTAAAAGAAGATGCGCCCGCAGCTGAAGAGAAGACAGATGCTGCTGAATAAAAAATGACAACATACTACTAAAAGAAAAAGGCCGTCTCCTGCAGAGATGGCCTTTTCTTTTGATACCCTTATGATCCTTGGTAAAGGTTTTTTATTCTTTGATAATTGGTTTGTACATATCTGCAGCGGTAAGTCCGCATGCCTCTTTCATGTGGATGCAATATTCCAGCTTCCCGAAGTCGCCATCGCCATTGTTGGTGCCGAATGTGAGTTTTAATCCGGCCTCTTTTGCCTTCAGAATGAAAGCCTGATTCGGGATCTTGTACCGGTTGTTGATCTCCAGCACTTTGCCGGTCGATACCATGGCAGCAATCACCTTATCCATGCGTGCTTCAGTCCAGAATATATCATATTGGTCGTTCATCACTTCTGGCAAGAAAGTAGGGTTCACATAGACATCCATCGGTTCCTGCATCACATCTACAATCTTTTGTACGATGAGATCCATGTAAGCCTGTTCGTCTTCTACAAACACTTCTTCGGGCATCCAGAGGCGGGTACGTCTCCCTTTGGTATCGGTAAAAGTCATGGCGTCGGTAAAAACATAATCGAACTGGTCGCGTACCTCTTTTGAGAAAGTCTCAGGCCACTCTCTGCCTTCGCCTTGCATTGCCTGAATGAAAGGCTGCCCCTTCATGGACTCCAAGTATTCCAATACTTCCCTGTCATTCGTAATGGGGAACCCGATGCCGCAGTTGGGTGCCAATGCATAGTTGATACCCAATTTGCGTGACCGGACTGCAGCCTGTTCGGCAGTCATTCCTTTGAGGTGTACATGATAATCGAGTACAGGAAAATTCTCCTGATGCAGCCTGATGATGGGATCAGTTGTCTCATCTGTGGCAGCTTCTGGCTGTAGGGTTGCCTCATTGTTGTTGTTCAGTGGGGTCACCGAGATCGATTTTATTTCGATGGAGCCTTCACTGCTTTGTATCATAAACGTGCCGCTAGAAAGCAGCTGTGTCGCATTGTTGGGTATGCGATAGGGTTGCATCGGTTCGGTATACTCCACTACCGGAAATCCATTTAAAGATACTGTGATGTTTTTCCCTTGTACACGGATTTGCATGTCGAACCATTCGTTATTTGTCACCGTTGACTTGGTTAGGTTGCGTACTGCCAGCAAGCTTCCCGTTTTTGTCCACCATTCGGGGCTTTCGGTGTCGTTGTGGAGCGCTACCCTGTAACCTTTTGAACCTTCCTCGTCGGTATGGAAGGCGATAAACCCTTTTCCATTATCGACAGTGCGGACGGTGATATTGAACTCAAAATTGGTATAGTCCCCTTTTTTCAGTGTGATGGAGGCTTCATCATTCAACACAAGATTTTGGTTGTCGATGGTTACATGGCCCTGGCTGGTCCACTGGTTACTGTTTTCTCCTTGAAAGAGAGAGCGGGGCGATTGGTCGCCCGAACACGAATTCATTCCCGTCACCAAGAGTGCGAGGAATAGCATGGGTAATAGCATCTTTTTCATGATTATTCTCAGTTGCGATTAAAAAGTAAATAATAGTTCAATAGTAAATTTGTCGGCATCCATTTCGTCATTTTTAGCAAATATCGGCATTGCATAATCCACAAAATACCACTCATAATCTAGACGGAGAATGGAGGTGAATTTTTCTTGTGTAAATCCGAATCCCAATCCGGTGGTGAGGCGGTTTACGTCGAATCCAGGCTCGCCCGATCGTTCATCGATGGCGTCCCATCGCACAGCCGGCTTGATGAATTCAAACATCTTGCTTTTGATGGGAATGAGATAAGCACCCTGCAGGTACCAGGAGAGCATGTCGCTGTTGTTCTCGGTCTTGCTTTCCTGCTTCATGATCTCTGTTTCCACCTTCCAGTTTCGGGCTTCGTAACGTAGGTCGGCACCGTAGAAAAGAAAATGTGTGCTTTCGTTGTTTGGATAATTGTATGCTTTGGCGGTAAAGCGCAACCCTTCCATATTTCCCAGTCCTAGACGACCACCGTAAGCAAGATTATTTTTCCATACAGGATTGTTGATGGTGTTGCCATTAAAGACACCTGCTTCAATTGTCACCGGCATAGTGCCTGCATCGAATGCATATTTTCCATTTACACCCAGGTCGCGCGTACTCAAAAAATATTTTCCCAGAAAAGCGCGGTTGGCAAACATCATTTCAGAAGGGCTCACGATGTAACTATTGAACAATGGTATGCTTGTTTGTCCCAATGTCAGGGAGAAACCTTCTATTGGTTCCAGTGTTCCGCTGAGGTCGAGCACACTGAATTTTCCTTCGTTGCTAAGCTCTACTTGCACTCTATAGGAAGCGAATGAATTGATGTCACCTTTTACCCCTATACGTGAGTTACGTACCGAGAAGCGAGACATACCGGAGTCGGAGGCCCTCTCGAACTTATTTTTCAAGCTGCCGTCCATCTTGAAATTTGGATAGGAGACGCTGTCGCTCTTCTGTGCTAGTGTTGCAAAGGAGCAGGAGAATAAAAAAAATAAAAATGACAATAAATGTGCTATGCGCATAATAAATAATGAAATTAGTCGGTTACCTGGTGAAAAATTGTTCGAATCCATCGGAATAAGCAATTCCGAAAGTACTGTCAGGCTTTTCGTAAATAAAATAGTAATATAGGCCGGGAAGTTCTTTCGCGATCTCTTTCGACCGCTCCATACCCATAGCCATAAATGCCGTCGCAAAAGCATCGGCGGTCATACAATCGTCGGCAATGACCGTCGCCCCCAGGATATCCTGCTGTGAAGGGTATCCGCTCTGTGGATCAATGGTGTGGGCGTATTTTTTGCCATCTTTTACGTAGAAATTGCGATAGTTTCCCGATGTGGCCATCGACTTATCGCAGAGTGAGAGAACAGCCTGCAGCTCGTGTTGCATGCCCAGTTGATCGTCGATTGGCTTATCTATACCGATGCGCCAGCATTCACCTTTCTCATTTACTCCTCTGGCAGTTATTTCACCTCCAATTTCCACCATATAGTTTTCCACACCATGCCGCTCCAGCAGGTCGGCAATCACATCACAGGCATATCCTTTTGCGATGGCTGATGTGTTGATTGTAATACGTGGATCGCTTTTGATGATCAGACCTTGCTGATCAAGATATATTTTTTCATAACCGACAAAGTCTCTCAGGCTGTCGATTATTTCCGGCGTGACGCTATCCATGTTCTTGAACCCAAATCCCCAAGCATTGATCAGCGGGGAGACAGTGATATCGAACTTACCACCCGACTTTTCGGAGATCTCCATTGATTTCCGGAAAACATTGATAAACAGCGAATCGGGTTTTACTGGCTCGTTGCGGTTCACCTTAGTGATAATAGAATTCTCCATGAAGGGGTTGAGCGACAGATTGAAGCGATCAAGTTCAGCTGTAATCTCTTCTTTCAGTGTCCGGTCATAGGCGTATTTGATGTGATATCCCGTAGCAAAAATCTCCCCCTGATCGAGGTGATAACTGTATGTTTTTTTGTGACCATTGGCGTTGCAGGAAGCAAGCAAAGTAAGCGAAAAGGCCAGTGAAATAATCTGTAGATAATTTTGTTTCATAATCATATTTCTTCCTCAATCCGGTAATAATTTCTTTCGTTGGAATTTCGGGTAATCAACTCACCCAGAAAGCCTGCTAGGAAAAGCAATGTCCCCAGAATCATGGTGGTTAGCGAGATGTAAAAATAGGGTGAATCGGTCACCAGTCGGTAAGGATTGCCGTGATGCATGTCGTAAAGCTTCATGCCTCCCAGCAGCATGACAGCAAACAGTCCGAGCAGGAACATCACGCTGCCCCAGAGACCAAAGAAGTGCATCGGCTTCTTTCCAAAACGGTTTAGGAACCAGAGCGTCATCAAGTCGAGATAACCATTGACAAACCGGTCGGCGCCAAACTTGCTTTTCCCATATTTTCTGGCCTGATGTTGCACCACCTTTTCTCCGATTTTGGTGAACCCGGCATTCTTTGCCAGCAAGGGGATATACCTGTGCATGTCGTTGTAGACCTCAATGCTCTTCGCCAGCGATTTACGGTAGGCTTTCAGACCACAGTTAAAGTCGTGCAACTTTATTCCCGAAACTTTGCGGGCAGTAGCGTTAAAGAGCTTCGAAGGGAGGTTCTTGGTCAGTCGGTCATCATACCGCTTCTTCTTCCATCCCGATACCAGGTCATAGCCCTCTTCCACAATCATGCGGTAGAGTTCCGGAATTTCATCGGGACTGTCCTGCAGATCGGCATCCATGGTGATGATCACATCCCCCTCTGCTTTTTGAAAAGCACAATGTAAGGCTGGTGACTTGCCATAGTTGCGCCGAAATTTAATTGCCTTAACATGGGGTGATTGGAGGCTGAGCTCTTTGATAATTTTCCACGAGCCATCGTTACTACCGTCATCCACGAAGATGATCTCGTAAGAGAAGCCATTTTCCTGCATGATTCGTTGAATCCAATTGTATAACTCGGTCAGGGACCCTTCCTCGTTCAATAACGGAATGATAACAGATATATTCATCGATCCAATAATTATATATTTTGTTTCGGTTTATTGCGAATGGAGAGGGGAACGATGAAGAATGAAAGAATCATTCCCAGAAAGACATTGGCCATAATCACATTGTTCAATATATAACTGAACGGGCTGGGAAGAGGTTGCTCGCTCAGCTGTGAAATAACCGACTTGTTGATATTCATCGTTTCAGCCAGCTCTATCATGTTGTTGAACAGGTTAGAAATGAAAACTGGGTCAATCCATCGTACATGTACAAAGACGATCATGGATTCAAGGATGGATGCAAAAAAGAAAAGTAAAATAGCAAACTGCACGCCATGCCAGTACCCCATTTTCCCTTCTAATAGTCTATGATTGTATTTTACAAGAAAAATATACAACAGCGCTGGTGTAGCTATGCTCAGCAGTGTCCCCAGAAAATTAAGTACCTGATAACGCATGCCGATGGTCACAAGGAGGTACTTACATACCCAGAAAAGACCCAGGTAAAGGCCGGCAACCATTGCATAATTCAATAACTGACTTTTGTCTTCTTTCATTGATTCCATTTTATCACACAAAAGTAATCATAAATAAGCAAATTCGAGAATAGTATCCTGCAAGGTTACTACATGATTTTTAACAAAAGGATGTAACAACACTCAAAGAAACAAAATCGCTGTTTTAATTTTCTAAACAGCGATTATATCAATTTTATCTATGGATGTGATTTGGATTCATTCTAATAAAGCGAAATGTGCAATGATGCAGAATATAAAATAGTTGTGTATGTTTGTCCGAATTTTGTAAGATATTGTAAGTATTTTGTTTAGCGATAGTTGCCGTATTAATTACACAACGTTATATATTTGTGACACATTTTTAAAAATCATGCTGCTATGTGTACTCAAACGTTGGAAGTGAAGACTGGCCGAAGATGTCAGACTAATGAAAGGATTGTATTCGATATCAATGAGATACCGTATCAGGTGGCTCTGTATATTCAATCAAATAATGAAGTGATTTTAAATAGTCTTGCTTACAGAGCTCTTGGAATGAAGGAGAATGAAGTCTTTGATATCGCGACATGGAGGAGGATTAATCCTTACTTTGACGATGAAGTAAATCGTTTAATAAATGAAAATGCGATTATTGATCAGAAAATACATGTTGTTTTATTTAATGGAAAACATGAGATCATGAATTATTCACTGAAAAGGATTTACAGTGCGCAATTTGGAAGAATAACATTTATCTATTTTTGCAAGGCTTCCGAGAAATACTCTGTAGCCTCCATTGCGTCGCTATATTCCATAAAAGATGAGGTGGCCAAGCTGAGACCTTATCTGAACCGTGCTGGTAAGGTGATGCATGAGGCAACGATGAAGAAGTATTTCAGAGAGGATGTGAATCAGAAACTGACATTGAATGATTTGGTGTACTATGAAAAGGAGTTGCGAATCATTCAGAAAGCTTTTCCTTTGCTTTCTTTCCGTGAAGTTATTTTGTGCGGATTGCTCGTCAATAACATAGACAGCCAGGATATTGCTTCAATTACCAACAGAACCATTGATGCGGTGTTTGTTACCATCCACCGCATCAATAGAAAACTGAATATGGTCAATAAAAAACAGTTGGTGGATACTCTCAAGGAGCTGATAAACAAAGAGAGACAAACTCAAATTGCGAATCAGGAATCCTCCAACTTAATGGATTATACGCGATGACCTTTTAGTTGATAGGTTTGTCCGTACGGAATCTGATCATCCTCGAATTGAATTTCGAAGTAGATGCTGTCTGAATTCAGTATTTTTCCGTTGAAGATTTTTACACCTATGGCTTTTTCACTTGCCTGACAGTTGGATAGTTCTGTCTCGAAAGTACCTTTTTCGACAAGGGTAGATGCATTCACCTGGAAATCCCAGAATTTATTATCTGAATCCCAGATTGTGATTGAATCACCCATGGGAAGGGTACTTTGAAGTGTATTCAACATAAATGGACCAAAGATTAAAGCGGAATCCGTGTACGCATTTACTTCCCATTGTCCGGTTAAGTTGACCATATTGATTGATTCAGAGGTCTCTTCGCGTTCGCATGAAACGATCGATACGAGGGTTATTAACCCTAGTAGGTAAATTATTTTTTTCATCGATTTATTGTATTTGGAGTTTAACGTAAATAAAGTGTTTTGAGATGCATTTTGCTGCCATTTTGTACAAAGATGTGGTAATTCCCGGGTGAAGGCCTGTTAGGCAACACTGTATGATATCGGGAGATGGTGGAATTGTAAATAATTACCATTTGTTCGTTGGCTGCATAAACCTTGGCTGAGGGTTCCAGTTTTCCAAAGATATTCACGCAGACCCTGTTATATCTGTCCAGATAGATTATAATGGAAACCCTGATCATGACGCGCTATCTCAATACGGTTGAGAATTAGATTTGCATGTTTCACCTTCTTTATATCACCTGATACTCTTTTTATGGTAACACTGAAATTTTTTACGAATCTGGCCCCACATTACAGGGCACCACTCTGGACTGCTTTGATTCAAATACCCAACTGGAAGGTACATTTTTATTATGGTGATCCTATGAATGGTGTGCAAACCATTGATTTCGAAAGTGAAGAGTTTGCCACAAAAAGAGATCAGATACACAAAGTGAAAAATTACTGGTGGAAAGGCGATAAACTGGTTTGGCAAAAAGGTGTAATTCGAGAATGTTGGAATGGTAAGTTTGAATTTGCAATTTTCCCTGGGGAAATGTCCCGTCTCACCATTTGGATCGCTGCGATACTCTGTCGTTTACGTGGAGTGAAAGTCGTTTTCTGGGAACATGGCTTTTATGGAGATGAAAAGGGTGTGAAACTGATGTTGAAAAAGGTTTTTCTCAGCCTTGGGCACAAACATTTGCTGTATGAGAGAAGAGCAAAAAAACTGATGATACAACATGGTTTTAATCCGGATGATCTGTATGTCGTTTTTAACTCATTGGACTATGATGCGCAGAAAGTGATGCGTGACAGACTGCAGAATTTAAAGAAAAGTAATGTATTCCCTTTTTTTACCCACCCCCATTTGCCCGTTGTAATTTTTATTGGGAGATTAACCAACGTGAAAAAATTGGATATGCTTCTGGATGCAATGAATCAGATGAACAACACAGAAAGGAAAGCAAACCTGTTGGTTGTGGGAGACGGGCCCAATAAAAGTAAACTGAAGGAAATGGGTAGAGAAGGAATGGAAAAAGGATGGTTATATTTTACTGGGGCTAGCTATGATGAAGAAGAAAATGGGCGGTATTTATCCATGTCCGACTTGTGTGTGTCTCCCGGAAATGTGGGATTGACTGCAATCCATTCATTGAGTTATGGAACGCCTGTGTGCACACACGATAATATGTGCAAGCAAATGCCCGAAGTAGGAGCCATACAGGACGGACACAATGGTTTCTTCTTTAAGGAAAATGACACGAAAGATCTGAAAATGAAGATTGAGGATTGGTTGAATAAGATGGACCGACAACAAATTAGAAAAAACTCATATGAGATAATCGATAAATACTATAATCCACATTATCAACTGACAGTTTTTAATAGATTATTTTCCGGTGAGACACCCGAGTTATAAAAAATTATTTTTTAATATTCTCGTTTTTTTTTAATCCGTTTGGAAATAGCTCTATTTTCATCTATTTTTGCAGTTGAACAATAGACAGAAGTTTGAAACGCATTTGCTCCATATCCGTTATTGCTTTCGCGA
>CAZRRC010000086.1:0-10042 GCA_964602395.1 uncultured Proteiniphilum sp.
CCTCATGTTGCGTAAACTGGATCTCTTTAAACCGTTTGTAAGCCATGGCTACTTTTTGCATCTCTAGCTCTACCTTTTCCTTGAATTCCATATTGGCGAACATATCGCCATATGTCAGGTCCTTATCAAGTTCCTGCTGGGTAGCATAGCCTACCAAGGTATTTCCACAACGGATATTAAAGTCAATGTCGGGTAATGGGTCGAGTCCGAGATTATCGGCACGACGATCTACGTCAACCACCGCCACCATTTTCAAGAAAAGGCGTAGTCGGGCTATTTCCGTCGCTTCATGCATAATGTCCACCCCATACAGATTACGTAGAATGATACTCTTATAAATAAAGTATTGGATGTTGCTACGGTATTTTTTTTCAATTTCTTCCAATTGATCCTTAAAAAGTGCTTTATTCTTGGCGTTAAATTCCTGCATCCTGATAATGCAGGTTTCATAAAGTGGTTCCAGAATGTTAAGCGCAGCAAACAGGAAAGCCCCGGAACCGCAAGTCGGATCAAGTATGGTGATATTCTGCAAAGCTTTGTAGAAATGAAGAATAAAAAGATGATCTTCTGTATGTAAAAGCAGATCTTCTACGAAACGACGGATATCCAGATTATATGTAATGAAATCGTTGATATCCCTAATTTCGCCTCTACGTATCTTTTCGAGGATCTCGGTATAGTGTTTCCTCCGCTCAATGGTTTCCCTCCATATTTCAGTTGGCAATGCATAGATTCCCGGAGTGGGTTTATTCCACGCTGCACGCCTTTCGAGCAAACCAGGCTTTGTAGTATCTATTCCAATAGCTATCTCCTCGGGTAATTCTTTTATTTCCATTCCTTTTTTGACAGCATCGTAGATATAAGTATCTCCCGAATTTCGCAACCTTTCCCATACATATCCTCCAGGCGTGAAATGTTTTTTTGATGGAGATTTGGCCACTTCATCCATCAAGAATGGAAGTATACAATTTTTTCCGATGTATTCCGTAATATCTTCTTTGGTATAATAAGCACCCATCTGCGCGCGATCGTTGATATATTGCTCAAAAATATAACCCAGCACATCGGGATTGATATCTTTTCCGGTAGCGGTTATCCGTGTATCCAAATGCCATCGCCAACGGTCGAAGAAATCGAATAAGTTTTCAAACGCAGCATCCGGGATATCAATCCCTTTATATTGCTCTTCTAACAGATGGCGATCAAACAATCCACCGTTCAAATAGGGTATTCTGCCATATATTTTTTCAAAATCATCACCATGTTTTGGCTCATTCAGTCCTCCATGAAACAGTTGAGATAGAAACCCTTTGTAAAATGTTCCAAAGAACTGATTCTCACCACGCTGTTCTTGAGTCCATTTCAGTTTATTACGCAAATAATCATAGTCGAAATTCAAGAAACCCTTTTTCTGAATAAAATAACAGAACATGAGCCGGTTGAGCATTACAGATGCATACCATTGACGGTCATTCTCAACCTGAATGCCCTCGATAAATTTCACGAATGAATTATGTTGTTTACGGAAACCGGCATAAAAGTCTTTGGTCACCCGTTCAGAATTCACTTCAAAGGCGTGATGTACCTTTAATGTAACATCAATAATATTGGTTTCCTCTTCAAGATCGAAGCTGAATTCGGGTATTTTACTAAAAAGAAAATCCGCCTTGTCTACTCCCTGATATTCAATTACAACAATATCTCTTTTGTCAACGGTCTTGACAGGAACCATCCATAGTTGATGCTCAGCCTCTTCTGAAACAAAAATTAATATGTAATAATGAAAATATTTTCGAAGTTGAAGATCAATCTTTTTTCTAGTCGAATGTTGAGGGAGCTCATCTACTTGACAAGTAAGCACTTTAAATCCCTGCTTGTCAGCCACAGGAATAATTTCGTAATCTGTTTCCTCTACTTTAACCGGATTTATTCTATCCCCCTTACTCACATGATTCCAACCCAGTTCATTGAAAAAATTGATAAAATTCGCTTGACGAATGTATTCATCGAAAGTGTGCCTTCTCATATATCTCACCATTTAAATATTGCGTAACCCCATGGAACAGATGATCTGAGGTTCCTTATCACGGATATCTTCGTCATTTTTTTTAATAGAGAGTTCTTCTTCACTACGTAACTCTACTATCAAATCAACCATTTCCATGGCGGAAGTTCCTTTTTTTAGTTGTCGGGTCAATAAAATCCGCGCATTATCCTGTAGTGGATAATTATAAATATCATCCATAGCCAGTTTCAGTTCATCTGTCACGAACAACCCGTTTTTCGGTTCTTTACAAAACGCTTCGAGCATAGTATAAATCCGATATTTAGTACTGAAACGCTTCCCTAACGTACCGCTTACTTTTACCTCTTGTGCATTAATTTGATCTATTGATTTTGCCACCAAATCGTGATGATATTCTAAACGTTGTAAAGCCGGTTCATTGATGGAACAAGCTAGTGTTTTCAATATTGTACTCTGCGAATAGGTAATCACATTTCCAGCCTTATCCATCCACATTAACATATCGTTATCACTCGGTGTTTTAGCATAAGTTATCACACCTTCACGTACAGGTGAATCGTGGTTCTGCTTAGAAGAATAAATCACATTGCTCAATGCAGGGATAATGGTTTTCAGTTCAGGATTAGCATCGGTCGCATTTTTCCAAATCTGATAGGCTTTTGAGCTTAAATCTACTTCTCCATCGTCTTCATCGTCCAGAATGCCATTCTTTTCGTTGTAGATATCCATCAGATTTTTTTCGTTTCCTTCGAAAAAGATTTCGTCACTTCCAACCACATCTGCATTTTCATTGATCCGATCGGTAAGCCTCTGCCGCAAACGGATAATACGCTCTACTCCTTCTGCCGGGAAGAAAGAATAACAAAGTACATTTTCGGCTTTCTGACCGATACGATCCACACGACCTGCCCTCTGTATTAATCTGATAATAGCCCATGGCAAATCGTAATTGACTACGATATGCGCGTCCTGTAAATTCTGGCCTTCACTCAATACATCGGTTGCAACAACTACTCGCAATTGATCACTTTCCGGAATTGGACATTCAACATGATTGCTTACCGGGGAAAACCTTTCTACAACCTGCGTGGGATTGGCACTTGCTCCGGTGACGCATTCCATGTGATCAACTCCTCTCTTTTTTAATTGAGAGAAAATATAATACGCCGTATCTGAATACTGCGTAAAAATGATAATTTTTTCATCTTTGTGCTGTTTGCTGAGTAAATCATATAGAGTATTCAGTTTCTCATCTTTTTCCGCATTCCAAACGCCACATGTTTTTATTATTTCGAGCAACAAATTACTATCGTCTATCAACGATTTTTTCAATGTACGCTTAAAATACCCACTGTCAAGCCACCTCACGTTATGAGAATTTCCAGCTATGGAATCATAATACTTCTTTGCCACTGAAAGGTAATCTTCAGGTAATGAAGAAAATGAAAATTGAGTTTCATCAAGTTTTCTTACCAGTTGTATATTATTGATTTCAAATATCTCATTTTCAATATCTTCATCTTCCAGCAGTTCGTCGGTAAAGCTACTTTCATCTCCAATAGGTAACGGCAATTTATTTTCAATCGCATAGATATAAATTGCGTTGCGTAAAACATGCCTATAGAGTGATATAAGATAAGATATTCCGCTACTGTCTAATCGTTTAAAAAAATTTGTACGGCAAAACCCCATCATCCGTTGCCCAGCTCGACTTAAATTCTCAACAACTGTATTTTCGGACTCCGTCAATTCCGGTAATTTATCACTCAAATAATGAATTAGCCCATAACGGGGAAGTTTTAGTTCGCCCATTTTATCCATTACCTCCTCGGAATAGAGGTTCTCAAATTGATCTCCTTTTACTGTAGGAAAACTTATAGATTTGGGAAGCCTTTCAGGAAAGTAAGATCTGGAACCATCACGGAATTCCAAATATTTCTTATTATTTTCATCCTGTTTGGAATAGTTTTCCTTAATAAATGTACGCGTTCTCCTTATCAGAAACAGGCGCATCAATTCCCGCCAATCGTCCGGCTCATCACTTCTTTCAAACGCCTTAATACTACGAATATAATCTTCGTGATGCATTGAAAACTCCCTTTCGCCCCCTATATTTCTAATATATTGCTCCGGCTGAATACCCAAATCGGTATCGTCTTTTAAAAACAATTTTAACTGATTCCCTAAATCAGTAAAATCCATATTGTAAGGTGTAGCAGTTAGCATCAACACTTTACAACCTTGCAATGAGATTAATCGCTTAATATTCTGATAACGTTTTCCCTGACTATTTCTTAGATTATGACTCTCATCGATTATTATCAAGTCATAATGACGTACATTGTTTTCATCGATGGGTTTGGATATGGAATGTATATCTGCTTTTAAATCATATTTTATAACGTATTTTTTCCACATCTCTTGCAGGTTAGCAGGACACAGAATCAATGTAGTACATGAGTTATTCAATTCATACACTTTGGCTATGGCACAGGCTGTAATGGTTTTACCCAAACCAACTACATCTCCAATCATGGCACCTTCTCTGCGTTCAAGATGTCTTGCAGCCAGTTTTACTGCAGTTTCCTGAAAAGGGAATAAATCTTTTTTAAATTCGCGCGGTAAGCTGAACTCGCTAATACTGTTTCGTGCCTCTCGACTCAAATGATAGGCCGTTTTTAAATAGATATAATAAGGTGGAATTTCTCTATCTCCGGCCCAACTGTTATCAATAATTTCGGCTAATTCATCAGTAATATCCAAACTAAGCCTGTCCTCCCAGCGATCGTCAAACCAATTCGACAACTTTTCAACATGATCGCTATCGCTAAATCCAGCGTTCAGTTCGCCTTGTCCGTTCAGCCCACCATAGGTTAGATTACTACTTCCCATAATTGCCTGAATTTTATTGAAAGTATCATCAGGTCTGTGAGCTACATATAACTTGGCATGAAGCGACTCTTTTAAATAAAGTTTAATGCAGACTCGTTTATCTTTCAGTTGAGCCGAAAGCCTCCTTAAGTTATATTCGTCTTTATTGGTTTGCCTGCCCACAATTAATTGTTTTCGAAAATCATCAGCGATTTGTCTTTTACAACGCTTCACCTCATCACTGTCAGGCAATTGATTCAGTTGTGAGTCCATATACCTTTTTATCAGCTCCAACCCCGGACGTTGCATACCTACTAGCAGACGACAGATACGGTGCACATTTTCTTCATTTTCATATACAAAATCTCCATCCAAACAATCGATCTGATCGACTACTAATTCCCAACCACGAAGATTGAAGTACCCCACACAAAAGTCCACCCTTTTTACTAGAGAATTAGAAATAATAGATCGAAGTCCTTCTGTGAATTTAGTTTGAATATTGTCGTAAATCTGAGCCATCTCGGTATATATATTTTCTTTTTGCAAATCTACAAATTAAATCTGAAGGAATGTTTATTAACACGAATTTGATTTTAAGATAAAAAAATAAAAATTAGCACCCAACGATTATATTATGAGACAGCCTTTTTTCATTTTAATATTTTCCGTAGAAAGGGGTGCTGCCCGAGGATATCAGAATCGAAAAAGTTCTGAAATACAGAAGAAAAATAACTTCGTGCGCGGATAATGGAAGGATAGTAGAAGGGTATTAGACTGGTAATGGGTCGCTATCTCCTTATTGTTATATAAGCGAAATATAAGGAATATACGGAGGGATACCGAACAAGGTAGGGACAAGGTCCCAAGAAAGACCCTCTCATGATAAAACATGAGAGGGTCTCTTTTCATTTATTACACGCCAACAGATCTCACAGTAAACAAGCAGCAGGCATCTCTAAATATTTGTGATGCCTCTGTTCAATCCTCTGTGACAACCTCCTGCGCTGTTTTTTTATTTGTCAACAGGTACATGATGGGGATGATGAATCCGTTGAGGAGCGTGGAGGTGAGCAACCCGCCCAGGATGACTTGCGCCATGGGGCTTTGTATCTCATTACCGGGCAACCCATCACCCACAGCAAGAGGTACGAGCGCCAATGCTGTGGTAAGCGCCGTCATGAGAATAGGATTCAGCCGATCGAGCGAGCCATGCATCACGCTCTCAAGAGGCGAGAGTCCCTCCTGCTGCAAATCGTTGTAACGCGAGATCAGCAGCATCCCGTTGCGCGTGGCAATACCAAAAAGGGAGATGAAACCAATAATAGCCGGAATGCTGATGATGCCACTCGTGAAGAAGAGGATAAAAATACCGCCAATGAGCGCCAGGGGGAGATTGAGCAAGATGACCACCGACTGAGTGACGCTGTGGAACTGATTAAACAGCAAGAGAAAAATCACCAGTATGGAAAAAATGGAGGTAATCAACAAGGTGCGCGATGCCCTTTGCTCACTTTCAAACTGTCCGCCATACTCAATGTGGTACCCTTCGGGCAACTCGATCTCCTTCTCTATGATCTCCTGAATTTGGTTTACAACACCCCTTAGGTCACCACCAGAGATGTTGGCCGACACCACAATCTTGCGGGACACATTCTCCCGGTTGATGGTGTTGGGTCCCATGGCAGAAGTAATCTCTGCGATATTTCCCAACGTTGTTTTTTGTCCGTTTGCATCCACAACCAGGTTGCGCAATGCCTCTGCCGATGTGCGGCCCTCCTCATTGACCTTCAGTGTGAGGTCGTAGGTGCGGTTTCCTTCATACACTTGAGAAACAACCTCTCCTGCGAGCATCACGTTGATGATCTCCGCAAATTGTGGTAACGAAATACCATACCGGGCCAACAGCTCCCGCTTGGGCTTGATGGTCAGCTGCGGACGCTCTACCTGCTGCTCCACATTCAGATCGGCAATGCCTTCCACTTCCTGAATAGATGATTTGATTTTGTTTCCCAGTTCAAATAGATGGTTCAGGTCGGTTCCGAACAGCTTGATCGCAATGTTGGAGCGGGTACCCGACAGCATGGCGTCGATGCGGTGCGAGATGGGTTGCCCTATCTCCACATTGACCCCCGGAAGCAGCTTCATCTTTTCCCTTATCTCGGCCTGAATTTGCTCCTTTGAACGTTTCCCGATAAGGATGGGCGCTTCAATCTCGGACACGTTCACACCTAGCGCATGTTCATCGAGTTCGGCGCGTCCAGTCTTGCGTCCCACCGTTTGCACCTCGGGAATGGAAAGCAGAATCTCCTCTGCCATTCGTCCCATTTTATCGGACTCTTCCAGTGAGATACCGGGCAGTGTACTCACATTGATCGTGAAGGAACCTTCGTTAAAGGGAGGCAAGAAACTGCGACCCAGAGAGGAAAAGAGCAGGATTGCTGCTATAAATAGGATACCCGTCACACCCAGTACCCATTTCCGATGATCCAGCGCCCGATGAAGCATTAATTCATAACCACCATTCAATTTCCTGACAATAAGCGGATCACGATCTGTTTTTTTATTATTTTCCTTCTTGCTTCCAAGCAGGTAAGTGCACAACACCGGTGTCAGCGTGAGCGCCACCAGTGTGGATGCCGACAGAGCCACGATGAATGATATGCCAAGTGGCGCCAGCATGCGCCCTTCCATCCCCGACAGGAAAAAAAGCGGGACAAAGCTGGCCACGATAATCAAGGTGGAATTGATAACCGGCATGCGCACCTCCTTGGAAGCATGGTACACAACCTGCATCACGGGTTGTTGTTCTTCTTTCGGTTTATGCCGGTTTTCGCGTAACCGTTTGAACACATTTTCCACATCCACAATGGCATCGTCTACCAATGAACCAATGGCGATGGCCATACCTCCCAGGCTCATGGTATTGATGGTCAGGCCCATAAACTTCAATACAATCACGGTAATCACCAGCGATAAAGGAATGGTTACCAGCGAGATGACGGTTGTTCGCACATTCATCAAAAAGATGAAAAGCACAATGACCACAAACAGGGCGCCCTCCAGCAATGATTTTTGCACGTTGTTGATGGAGCTCTCGATAAAACGGGACTGACGAAAAATGTCGGTCGACAGTCTCACATCGGCGGGTAAAGTCTTCTGTAAATCAGCAATGGAAAGATCCAATTGATCGGTCAGTTTCATTGTGCTTGCCGCAGGTTGTTTTGTTACGGTGATCAAGACGGCTTCCCTACCCCGTTCAGATGCCACTCCCAGCCTGGGAGCTTTGTTTCCGATCGTTACTTCGGCAATATGTTCAAGCATCACAGGTAGGCCGTTCACAGTCTTTACCGACATTTTTCCCAACTCTTCCACGTTGCTCGTTGACAACATGCCCCGGATAATATACTCGTTCCCGTAGGCATTTATCACTCCGCCCGTGGCATTCTGGTTCATCTCCTGCACGCTATTCAGTACCTCGTCGAGTGACACATTGTAGTGTTTCATCTTTTCGGGATGAAGAAGGATCTGATACTCCTTTATCTCCCCTCCCAGTACGGTTACCTGCGCCACACCGCCAGTCGACAGAAGTCGGGGGCGAATGGTCCAGTCAGCTATGATACGCAGCTCCTGCAGGGAGGTGCTGTCGGCTGTAAGTCCGATAATCATCATTTCACCGAGAATGGATGATTGCGGCCCCAGCGTGGGATTTCCCACATTCGACGGCAACACATCGCTGATCACAGCCAACTTTTCCGATACAATCTGCCTTGCCCTGTAAATGTCGGTACCCCAGTCGAACTCCACCCAGACGACCGAAAAACCAGTTGTGGAGGAAGAGCGGACACGTCGCACATCGGTTGCACCGTTCAGTGCAGTCTCCACCGGAAAGGTGACCAGTCTTTCCACCTCTTCGGGTGCCATACCCTGGGCTTCGGTCATCACCACCACCGTAGGTGCATTCAGGTCGGGAAAAACATCCACTTCCATGTTTGTGGCCACATACGTTCCTCCGACAATCAATAAAATAGAGGTCACCAACACCACCATCCGGTTGTTGAGTGAGAATTTGATGATATTATTCCACATGATACGCTTCCTGCTTAAAATTAATGCGCATGGCTGTGACCTTCAGGGATGACGGAGGAGGTAGCTGCCAGTTTCACCTGATACACGCCTTTTGTGACCACTTTGTTACCCTGTTTTAATCCCGCCAGAATCTGTACCCGCGCGCCGTCGTTCTGTCCTATTGTTACCTCTTGCTTTTTGTAGGCATCTTCATGCAACTGAATATAGACAAAATAAAGCCCCTGTTCTTCGGTTATAGCCGCAAGAGGTACGGAGATCACATTTTCCTGTGGAACAGAAAGCAGATATACTTCAGCAAAAGAGCCGGGAAGGATGTCTCCCACATTGTCGAATTCAAATGTGACGGGAATAAAATGGGACTGCTCAACCAATGATTTGCCGAACGAAAGCAACCGTCCATTCAAGTCGGAAAGCTTATACAACTGGTCATCGTATGCCATCCTGAAGTTTGCACTCTCCACACTGCGGAGGTTTTTGTAATTATTTTCCGACACCTCTGCACGGAGCTGTAACTTCCTGTTTTGCGCAACCGTGGCAATAGGCTGCCCCACCGAGACAAAATCGCCCTGGCTTACAAACAGGTTCTTGATGTATCCCCCCATGGGAGAAGTTACGTTTACACCACCTGCGCCATGGGCCGACTCTTGTGCCTCGTAAGCAGTCCGGGCTGTTTCATAACGAGAACGGATCTGCTCAAAATCCTTCTCAGAAATGATCTGTTCCTTCACCAGCGCTTCGGCACGCTGAAACTCTTTGCGAGCCGTTTCGTAGGCTATTTTCAGTTTGGCAACCGGATCGCCTTCGGGAAGATTCGCTGCCGAGAGAGTGACCACGGTTTCACCGGCACGAATGGCTGTTCCCGGAGCAATGGACAGATTGACGAACGAAACGATTCCGTTGGCCGTGGCAGCCAGGGTAGCCTCATCGCCTTGCGACGAGAGGACCTGACCACTTGCCTCGATGATCTGCCGGAAGGTGCCAGGAGTAACGGTTTCGAGCGTTAACCCGACCGCTTCGGCCTGGGCTTGGGTAAAAAGTATTTCGTCGGAATGATCA
>CAZRRC010000087.1:0-7836 GCA_964602395.1 uncultured Proteiniphilum sp.
TAGAGCATCTGACTGTTAATCAGAGGGTCCTTGGTTCAAGTCCAAGAGGAAGAGCGTAAAAACGAGCCGTGTGGCTCGTTTTTTCTGTTTATGTGGTTGTAGCCTGATTTATCCCCTTACAAAGCGCTTTTTTAAACAATTCCTGTTGCTTACTCGTTAAAACA
Organism: uncultured Proteiniphilum sp.; assembly: GCA_964602395.1. Lineage (GTDB taxonomy): Bacteria > Bacteroidota > Bacteroidia > Bacteroidales > Dysgonomonadaceae > Proteiniphilum. Next base: position 165 of record CAZRRC010000087.1, read on the forward strand.
GACACTTTGATCATGCACACCACATCGTCGACAGAATAATAAAAGCTCGAATCAAATGAAAAAGGTATTGATTGCCTATCGGCTTAAGCCGGAAGGATTGCGCGTGCTCGAAGGGAAGTACGCAGTTACCCTCCCTACAGAGAAGTCATATTTCTCTAGAGAGGAAGTGCTCTCGATGATCTCCGATTTTGAGGTGCTTGTTCCCAATTTCAGCTTTTACACCGACAAGGAAATCATGGAACGCGGTACCAGGCTGGAGCTTATCTCTAACTGGGGTGTGGGTTTCAACAACATCGATGTGGAGTACGCCACCCGAAAAGGGATTGTGGTCACCAACATACCCGATTCTACACGAGAACCGACTGCTGAATTTGCCTTTGGCCTCCTGCTGGCTGCAGGGCGGCGCATCAGCTATTACGACCGCAAGCTGCGTACACCCGAAGGGGTGAGCTGGGGCATTTATGCCGAAAGTGGCCTTTCTGTTTACGGCAAGAAGCTGGGTATCATTGGCATGGGGCGGATAGGTCAATCACTGGCACGCCGTGCCGTGGCCTCGGGCATGGAGATCATGTACCACAACCGGAATCGGTTAAGCAAAGAGATTGAAGCACAATACAACGCGGCATATGTCTCGCTGGAAACCTTGCTGCGCACAGCCGACTACATTTCGTTGAATGCGCCTTCCACCCCGGAGACAATTCACATGATAGGGGAGAGAGAACTGGCCATGATGAAGCCCACGGCGGTTTTTATCAATACTGCAAGGGGAAATATGGTCGACGAACGTGCATTGGCGGAAGCATTGAGAGAGAAGAAAATCTGGGCTGCCGCACTCGATGTATTCGAAAACGAACCCCATATTTTGCCCGAGCTGCTCACACTCGACAATGTGATCCTGTCACCCCATGCGGCAACAAAGACAGAGGAAGACCGCATCAGCATGTCGGTAGAAATGTCCCGAAACATCGTGGGTTTCTATGAAGGCACCTTCCCCATATCGCGTGTGAACTAAACAACGCCCCTCTATATGACTGCAGAGAACATTAAAAAACAACTTCTTGCTTTTGGCAATCCCTCGAAGGCAATGCATGCAACCTATTTCTTTAAAACAGGAAAAGGGCAATATGGTGAAGGGGACCGGTTTATTGGGTGCACCGTACCGGAAACACGGAGTGTGGCTAAAAAATTCATGCATACTCCGCTGACTGAACTGAAGAAGCTGCTGGACGATGAAATGCACGAGTGCCGCCTCTGTGCGCTCTCCATACTGGTGGCTCAATTTCAGAAAGCCGATGAGACGAAGCAACGTGAGCTCGTTGATTTTTATCTTGCCCATACCCATCGAATCAATAATTGGGATCTGGTGGACCTCTCCTGCTACCATATTGTGGGAGCCTGGCTGAAAGACAAGGAGGAGCGTTCGCTGCTCTACAGCCTGGCAAAGAGCAACTCGTTGTGGGAGCAACGTATCGCCATGGTATCCACTCTGGCCTTCATCCGGAACAACGACTTTGCCGATACGTTGAAGCTGTGTGAATTGTTTCTCACACACAAGCACGACCTGATGCACAAGGCATGTGGCTGGATGCTTCGGGAAGCCGGCAAGCGCAACGAGGCAGTACTCACCGGTTTCCTCGACAGTCACTACACCGTAATGCCCCGAACCATGCTGCGGTACGCCATCGAACGTTTGTCGCCCGAGCAGAGAAAACACTACATGAAGCGACCAGCATAAACAGCAATTCAGCATGATATACACACATACATTGTCCAATGGCCTGCGGCTTATTCACCGATCCTTTCCATCCGAGATATCTTATTGTGGAATCGTTGTGAATGCCGGTACACGAGATGAATACCCCGAAGAATGGGGTATGGCGCATTTTGTGGAGCACATGCTCTTCAAAGGCACCACCAAGCGGAGAGCACACCATATTGCCAACCGCATGGAGCATGTGGGTGGCGACCTCAACGCTTACACCACCAAGGAGGAGACTTTCTTTTACGCCACCTTTCTGGAGGAATATTTTCCCCGGGCAACCGAGCTACTGAGTGACATCCTTTTTCATTCAACCTTTTCATCGCACCAGATTGATCGGGAGAAGGAGGTCATCCTCGAGGAAATCAGCTCTTATCACGACTCCCCCTCGGAACTCATCTACGACGATTTTGAAAATATGTTCTACCAGGGAAACGACATGGGACATTATATCCTGGGGGAGGAAGCTACGCTCAACACTTTCGGCAAAGAATCCATCCTGCGTTTCATGAGGAGGCAGTATCACCCATCTGAGATGGTTTTCTTCTCTTTTGGAAAAACCCCATTCGCCAAGGTCGTTCGCCAGGTGGAGAAATATTTTTCTCTCTCAGGGCATGAAACACCCCGCAAGGTAAGAACTGCATCCCCTTCACCTGCTCCGTTTATGAAGGAAGTGCAGAAGAACACTTCCCAGACCCACGTCATGCTGGGTTATCCTGCCTTTTCGATTCATCATTCCCAAAAATATGCTTTGTACCTGCTCAACAATTTGCTGGGAGGGGGAAGCCTGAACAGTCGCCTCAATAACTCACTGCGCGAGAAACATGGCCTCGCTTACCTTGTGGAGTCGAGTGCGATCCTTTATTCCGACTCGGGACTGCTCTCTATTTATTTTGCTTGTGATCAGAAACAAAAGGATAAGTGTATTCGGCTGATTGGTAAGGAAATAGAGAAGTTGAAGTCGAAAGAACTCACACCCATGCAGCTTTCACTGGCCAAAAGACAATGGAAGGGTCAGCTGGGCATTGCGGCAGAGAACAACGAAAACAATGCTCTCGCCCTGGGTAAGCAGCTTTTACATTTTCAACGCTATATGCCCATTGAGGAGCTTTTTACCCAAATAGACCGCCTTACTTCTGCCCAGATCAAAGAGGTGGCGAATGAGATTTTTGTAGATGCTCCTTCCGGGTTAATCTTTTATTGAGCGCCGGATTCAGGCTGTTTTCATATACCGTAATTCCATATTTATGATTGAGTTGCGTTGCATTCACTGTGTCGAATCTTGCATGATCCCTGGCTGTATCTCCCGGGCTTTTCGAACAAAAAAAGCGCAAGACTGTTTTAATACAAGTTTTGGGTATTAAATGAACCAAAGCAAGATTTCAAAAAACCAATGTTAAATTGATTGAATTATGAAAAAATTAAGATTGACTGTAGCTGTAATGATGCTGGCCATTGTAACAGCTGTGAGCGCACAGGTGAATTTGGGTATAAAAGGCGGTGTGAATATGTCGAATCTTGTGTATGACGACGAGGTAGATAACAATAATCCCAGAATTGGATTTAACGTGGGCTTGGCACTCGATTACGAATTTGTGCCCAGTTCAGCCATTCAGACAGGTCTGTTTTTTACGACCAAAGGCTTTAAAGCAGAAGATGCTTCGCTGGATGTTGAATATACCGAGAATTTAATGTATCTGCAGCTCCCCGTGCACTATGCTTACAAACTGGATGTGACTCCGGGAACACGCATTGTTTTCCACGCTGGTCCTTATGCAGCCTTTGGTGTAGGTGGTAGCCGGGAAGCGAAAGTAGGAGATTTATCGGGTGAATGGGACGTAGATAAAATTTTCGGTGACGAAGCCGTTCAGTACAAGCCTTTTGATGCCGGTTTGGGACTGGGTGTAGGTGCCGAATTTGGTCCAGTTCTGTTGGATCTGGGCTGGGATATGGGTCTGGTCAACATCTCAAACAGGAATAACGGAAACGTGAAGAATCAAAATGCCTATCTCTCTGTGGGATATAAATTTTAAATAAGATAGTATTTACTGGAAAAGGACTGTCTGCGTACCGCAAGGCAGTCTTTTTCAATTTATCCGCAATCAATAATGACACTCAACCATTTGCGCAATATTGCTTCTCAATTCGGGCGTACCGATGTGATGCCTGTTTTGTTTCTGGGCCATGGCAGTCCCATGAATGCCATTGAAGAAAACATGTTCGTTGCTTCATTCCGCGAATTGGGGCACTCGCTTCCTAAGCCGCAACTTATTCTTTGTGTCTCGGCCCATTGGGAAACAAAAGGCACATTTGTGACTGCGATGTCGTCGCCGGAGACCATTCACGATTTCGGAGGTTTTCCCCGCCAGCTTTATGAAGTGCAATATCCGGCACCAGGTAGTCCGGAGTGGGCGAACAAAACCAAAGAGATGATCACAAAGACCGTGGTGGGGCTCGATTATCACTGGGGCCTCGACCATGGCGCATGGAGCGTGATCAAGCATCTCTACCCGCAGGCCGACGTACCTGTGATTCAAATGAGCATCGACTATACCCAGTCGGCACAGTACCATTACGATTTGGCCAAAGAAATGGCTGAGCTTCGCCGGAAAGGCGTACTGATAGTCGGCAGCGGAAACATGGTACATAACCTGCGTCTGGTCGATTTCAGGAGGCTTGGCGGTGATCCTTATGGCTATGACTGGGCCATTGAGGCGAATGAATTGATGAAATCTTATATGCTTGATGATGATCATCAAAGCCTTATTCAATACAGAAAACAAGGATCGTCTTTTGAACTGGCCATTCCTACGCCCGAACATTACTTGCCGCTTATTTATACCTTGGCGCTCAAGGAGAAAACCGACGGCATCTCCTTTTTTAATGATGAGCCGGTAGGTGGATCGCTCACGATGACCTCCGTGATTATCAACGCCAGATAGCGGACTCCTCTTTTTTTGTTATTTTTGTAACAATCAACAACGAATACACCATGCGGAAAAACCTTCTATTTGTCCTTTTCCTCGTTTTGGCCTCCACAGCTTATGGTCAGACATCATTGCAGAAGTTTATCGCTCATCCTGCCCTGAAACACGCATCGGTAGGCGTTTCCATAGTGAATATGACGACAGGCAAGCCGGTGGTGGAATATCATGCCGACAAATCGCTTACACCCGCATCGGTGCTCAAACTGATTACCACGGCTACAGCCCTGGAGACATTGGGTGAGAATTATCGATACAAGACCGACATTACGCTCGATGCCGATGATCCATCCCGTATCCTTGTCATCGGATCGGGAGATCCCACGCTGGCCAGCGAAGCTTTACATGACAATCCGAACCTCTTTTTTACGGCTGCAGCCGAGGCCCTGAAAAAAGCACTCCCTCTGGATCGGGAATATTCCCTCTACGTGGTGGATAACCTGTTTGGGTATGATGGTATATCGCCTGAGTGGACCTGGATTGATATGGGCAATTACTACGCCGCGGGGGCATATGGTATCAGTGTGTTCGACAATAGTTACCGTCTTTTTTTTAACACGACAGACAGAAACAGTTGCCCGCGAATCATCCGTATGGAACCGCAAATAAAGGGGCTTACTTTTCAGAATGAATTGACGTTGAACAATACGGGACGCGATAACGGCTATATTTACGGAGTACCCTTCTCATCCGACAGGATGGTGAGAGGCAACATCCCTGCAGGAAGAACAGAATTCAGTATCAAAGGCGATATTCCCGATCCCGGTCTGATGCTGGGGGAAACATTCGCCACCTACCTGAAGCAGGCTGGAATAAAAGTCGGAAAGGTGGAAACGGCCAGGAGGGATTATCATGCAGGACACTGCGCTCCGGGAGCAAAACAGCCTTACCGGACAGGGCAGGTGCTCTGTACGTATGTTTCGCCGCCCCTCAAGGATATCATACGCGAGGTAAACATGGAAAGTAACAACCATTATGCCGAACATCTGATCCGCACAATCGGAAGGAACAGCAACAGTGACATCTATGTCGATGCCCTGGAGGCGGGAGTCTCCTTTATAAACAAATATTGGAGCAACAGAGTCGTTGAAGCCACCTCATTGCAGTTTTACGACGGAAGCGGTCTGGCACCGCAAAATGCAGTGAGTCCCTCGTTTCTTACGCAGTTATTGGCCTATATGTATAACACAAGCGATAATGCATCCTCATTTATCAACTCACTACCCAAAGCAGGGCAGGAGGGTACGCTCAAGAATTTTATGGGAAACAGCCGCTACCGTGGAAAAATAGTCGCGAAAAGTGGCAGCATTGGCGGAGTACAGTGTTATGCAGGGTATCTGGTCGATGGCAACAAGAAGTTGGCCTTTACCGTGATGGTGAATAAATTCAATGGCACCCGCCCGGAGGTGAGGGGTGCCATTGAACAATTCTTGCAGGGTTTATAAGCCAGATGACGCTCTGGGCGCCTTCTTGTCAATCTTCACAATACTGACCAGCTCAATTTCAAAAACCAGCGTAGTGTAACCTTGTATGGCGCTGTTGCCCGATTCACCGTAGGCCAGTTTCCAGGGCATCCAGACTTCCCATTTGTCGCCTACCTTCATGTTTTGCAAGGCAGTGGAGAATCCGTCCACCACACCGTTTACGCTAAATGTACGCGCCATGTTGGTGTTTTGTGTCGTATCAAAAATCACTTTGTTCTGAATGAAGTTTCCGTTGTCGTCGGTATAGGTGTCAGGCTTCGACCAGACATTCTTGTACCAGCCAGTATAGCGGACTTTTACCTGATCGGTGAAGTAGGGTGTTTCGCCAGTGCCCGATACCAGCTTTTTCACCATGATATAACCATTACCCGACTGTGAGTTGATCTTCGTGTACTCTGAGTTGCCGGATATGGCGGTAAACTGGGCTTCGTTATCGAGCTTCCACTGGTCTTCGAAGGTTTCTGTCTTGTCGCATGCCGAAAATAGGACAGCGAACAAAAGTGTGACGAGTATGATTGGATTTCTCTTCATGATGTTATGCGGATAGTTGTTTCAGTAAGTTTTTGATATCTGTTTTGTTGGCAATGGTGCGTTGCAGTGAATCGATGGAAACCCTTTCCTGTTCCATCGTATCGCGGTAGCGGATGGTGACGGTATTGTCCTCCAGCGTCTGATGGTCGATGGTGGCACAGAAAGGTGTTCCAATGGCATCCTGACGGCGGTAGCGTTTGCCAATGCTGTCTTTCTCGTCGTACTGACAGGCAAAGCTGAACTTGAGCTCGTCCATGATCTCGCGGGCTTTTTCCGGCAGACCATCTTTTTTTACCAATGGCAGGATGGCCAGCTTCACCGGGGCGAGGGCAGGGGGAAGCTTCAGCAGCACACGGCTCTCACCACCTTCCAGCGCCTCCTCGCAATAGGATGCCGCCAAGATGGAGAGAAACATGCGGTCTACCCCAATAGAGGTCTCTATCACAAAGGGCGTATAGGATTTGTTCAGCTCCGGATCGAAATACTGCATCTTCTTGCCGGAATATTTTTCGTGCTGGCTCAAGTCGAAGTCGGTGCGTGAGTGAATTCCTTCCACCTCCTTGAAGCCGAAAGGCATTTCAAACTCAATGTCGGTTGCCGCGTTGGCATAGTGCGCCAGCTTGTCGTGGTCGTGAAAACGATATTTCTCAGCGCCAAAGCCCAGAGCCTGGTGCCACTTCATCCTGAAGGCCTTCCAGTGTTCAAACCACCCCATCTCTTCACCCGGTGCCACGAAGAACTGCATCTCCATCTGCTCGAACTCCCGCATGCGGAAGATAAACTGACGGGCCACAATCTCGTTGCGAAAAGCCTTGCCTATCTGGGCAATGCCAAAGGGAATCTTCATGCGGCCTGTTTTCTGTACATTGAGGAAATTCACGAAGATACCCTGCGCAGTCTCGGGACGGAGATAT
>CAZRRC010000087.1:7846-9961 GCA_964602395.1 uncultured Proteiniphilum sp.
GGTTAAACTGACGCACCTCGGTCCAGTTGCGGGTGCCGCTGATGGGGCAGACAATCTCACAGTCCACGATGATCTGTCGCAGATCATCCAGGTTGTTGTCGTTCAGTGCCTTTGCATAGCGGGTGTGGATCTCGTCTCTTTTCTGCTGTTGTTCCAGTACCCGGGGGTTGGTCGTGCGAAACATGGCCTCGTCGAACGATTCGCCAAAACGCTTGGCAGCCTTTTGCACCTCCTTCTCCATTTTGTCATCCAGCTTGGCCAGATGATCTTCGATCAGCACATCGGCACGATACCGTTTCTTGCTGTCCTTGTTGTCGATGAGCGGATCGTTGAAAGCATCCACATGTCCCGATGCCTTCCAGATGGTGGGATGCATAAAGATGGCAGAATCGATTCCCACCACATTCTCATGCAACAGCACCATGCTGTCCCACCAGTATTTTTTGATGTTGTTCTTGAGCTCCACGCCCATCTGTCCGTAGTCGTAAACTGCGCCCAAGCCATCGTAGATTTCACTCGAAGGGAATACATACCCGTACTCCTTGCTATGCGATACCAGTTTTTTAAAAACCTCTTCCTGTTGTGCCATAATTTCAAAACTGCACCCTGCAGCCGATTGTTCGGCTGTGTGCATGCATTGTTGATTGATAAAACTCTTTTGTTACTTTCAACCTGCAAAGTAAGCGGTTTTTTTCGATATTTCGATCTACCAAAGGATGAAAGATAAAATTTGGCATAAACTGATATCTAATAGTCCGAAAAAATATACTTCAAAATATCTTTCATTATACTAAGAGATATCTTATCTTTGCAATGAAAGAAATTATAAGATATGATACGACAAGATGAAATAGCATTTGTTATAGACTCGCAAAGGGATACTTTCCTGAAACGAGATTCAGGTTTTTTGCGTGAAGCATTGGCAAATGTACCGGTTGCAGATTCATTTGCTACTATCATAACAGGTATTCGACGTTGTGGTAAGAGTACATTACTTTTGCAATTACTTCGCCGAGATTATCAGGACGCAATATATCTGAATTTTGATGATATTCGCTTATCAGGTTTTGAGGTTGGCGATTTTACTCGTCTCCATAAAGAAATAGAAAAGCGAGCAATAAAAGTACTTTTCTTTGACGAAATACAAGTAGTTAAGGAATGGGAAAAGTATGTTAATCAACTTTTGCGAGAAGGATATAAAGTCTTTGTCACAGGTTCTAATGCCTCAATGTTGAGTGTAGAGCTAGGAACATATTTGACAGGTAGACATTTATCTATGGAATTATTTCCATTTTCATATTCTGAATTTATCAAATTCAAAGAACTGGAGAATGGTGAAGATGCTGTAAAAGAATACATAAAGACAGGTGGTATTCCCGAATATCTAAAAACGGGTATGCCTGTTATCTTAAACACTCTTGTTGATGATATACTAATGAGAGATATAGCTGTAAGACATTCTGTTCGGGATGTTGTTTCATTGCGTCAGCTAACAGCATTTCTGATAACTAATATCGGGAACTTGGTTTCAGCTAACAAGCTTGTCGGAATGTTTAATATAAAGTCAGCAGCTACTTTTTTAGAATATTTTTCATTCTTGAAAGATGCATATTTGTTGGAATTTTTGCCAATGTTTAGCCATTCGCTTAAAGTACAAGCTCGCAATCCTAAAAAAGTGTATGTAATGGATATGGGGCTTTATACGGAGAATTCTGTAACAACGAGTGAGAACACCGGCAGACGGTTAGAGAACTTGATTTTCTTACACTTTCGTAAAAAATACAAGCAAATATTCTACTATAAAGATCGTGGAGAGTGCGACTTTATCGCAATGGAAAAGAGTGCAGTCAAAGAAGCTATACAAGTCTGCTTGAATGTGGATGATGAGAACTTTGATAGAGAATATGATGGTTTATTAGATGCAATGATAAATCTTGGACTGAAAGAGGGTACAATCGTAACACTGAATCAAAGTGACAGATTTGAAAAAGATGGTATGGTTATTAATATGATACCTGCACATGAATATTTAGACCAATAGAGGTTCATGTAAAGGTGCGTCGTTTGTGAAAACCCCTTTGTTCTTTGTCACCTTGCGAATCTGGCGATGGTATC
>CAZRRC010000088.1:0-9419 GCA_964602395.1 uncultured Proteiniphilum sp.
GTTAAAATCACAGCAATGAAATCAATAGCAATCATTTACGGATCAAGCACCGAACATACCAAAAATGCGGCAGAAAAAATAGCTGCCCAACTGGTCGATTATACCCCCTCATTATTTGATATTTACGACGGCGATGAAGCCCCCTTTCTCTCCAATGACGTACTGATACTCGGAGTTTCCACCTGGGGCGTACAGGATTTGCAAGACGACTGGAACGATTTCTATCCCAAGTTGGAAAAAATGGATCTCTCCGGCAAGACAGTCGCCCTGTTTGGCATGGGTGATGCTTCCATATATCCCAGTTCTTTTGTGGATGGCATGGGCATCCTTTATGAGATTATCGTGGCGAAAGGAGCCACCGTCATTGGACAGGTTTCTCCCGAAGGATATGATTTTGAATACTCCAGGGCCCTCGTCGACGGCCAGTTTGTGGGACTTCCACTCGACGACGACACGGAGCCGGAACTCACCGATGAGCGCATCGCCGCCTGGGTGGAGATCCTGAAACCCTGGTTGAAATAGAGTGTATATTTCTATGGCAGGAACTCCATTCTTGCCAATTCTTGTTTTACATTAACCGATCTCTCAAGTATTCCATGCATGCTGTAAAAGCAGCCTTGATGGATATAACGAAACACCCATATGAAATGACACACGATCAACAATGCACCTTGCATATTCAATCGGAAACGGGAAAACTGGAAGCGGTGCTTCTGCATTATCCCGGGGCTGAAGTGGAGAACATGACTCCCCGCCATGCCCAAAGAGCGCTCTATAGCGACATCCTGAATTTATCTATTGCCCGCAAAGAATACAATCAGCTGCTGGGTGTGCTACAAAAAACATCGCGGGTATATGAAGTTTCCGATCTGCTCACCGGCGTACTGGAAAAGGAAGATTTGAAGGAAAAGCTTCTCAGAAAAATATGTGAGGCCGAATATGTTCCCGGTTATCTCGATTTGCTAATGGGACAGCCGGCCCCCATGCTCTCAAAGATTCTGATTGAGGGGCTACCTCTTCGGGTCAACACACTGACCGATTTTCTGCGGGAGGAATACTACGCGCTAAAGCCACTTTATAATTTTTACTTTACCCGCGACTCCTCCGCCGTCATCGGGAATCATGCGTTGATATGCAAAATGGCCAACAACGTGCGTCTGCGTGAATCGCTGATCATGGAAGCCATTTTCGGAAGCGGGCTGTATTTTCATACCGACGTGAGAAATGCGTACGATTTATCGGACAACAACCCGCTGGTGAAAATTGAAGGAGGTGACATCCTGGTCATCCGGGAAGACATCCTGCTCATTGGGAACGGGACGAGAACCTCGACGCAGGGCATCGACCTACTGGTGCAGGAGTTTTGTAAAACAGGGTCGGGAAAGAAACATGTCATCGTGCAGCAGTTGCCGGAATCGCCAGAATCGTTTATTCACCTCGACATGGTCTTCACCCTGCTCGACACAGACAAGGCCATGGTGTACAAACCGCTCATCATGAGCAACTCTCCTTACCAGACGGTCCACATGCAGATTGATGACGGCAAGGTGACGCGGATCTCATCGGCCAACGGCATCCTGAACCTGCTGCGGAAGCTGGGCGTTGATCTGGAACCGGTGATTTGTGGAGGGAAAGCCGATGATTGGGATCAGGAGCGGGAGCAGTGGCACAGCGGCGCCAACTTTTTAGCCATCGCCCCGGGAAAGGTACTTTCCTATGCACGCAATATCCACACACTGGAAGAGCTCAACAAAAACGGCTTTGATATTGTGACGGCCAACGATGTAATTCGCGGTCAATTCGACATTCATTCTGCCGGGAAATGTGTGATCACCATTGAAGGGTCTGAACTGCCGCGTGGCGGGGGTGGCCCCCGGTGCATGACGATGCCGCTGCTTAGAAAGAATAACGATTGAATTACAGTATATCCCTAATTTCGACCAGCGTTCGCACGGTATGCGTGGGTTCAAACCCGTCGGGAGCCTCGGCAGCAGGGTTAAACCAGATTTGTGCGATGCGACTCTGGTATGCGCCCACGATATCGGCATCCCAGCTATCACCGATCATGACCGTCTCGTTACGCCGGGAGTTGGTACTCTTGAGTGCATAGGTAAACATATCGGGATGCGGTTTGTTGATGCCGGCATCTTCCGAAAGAATGATCTTGTCGAAATAGGGTTTAAGCCCGGAATTCTCAATCTTTTTATACTGCACCTCCCTGAATCCGTTTGAAAGGATGTGCATGCGGTAACGGGGTTTCAGGTAATCAAGAAGTTCCAAAGTCCCCTCTATGAGCCGCGTCTTACGGGTTGTACGTTCCAGAAAATCGTCACTCAGTTTCCTGGCATATTCCGGGTCGTTGATGCCAAAATCTCTCACCGGTGCCAGAAAGCGCTCCACAATCAGTTCTTCCTTTCGGATTTCACCTTGCCGGTACATCGCCCAAAGGCGCAGATTGCCGGGCATATATACTGCGTAATAGTCTGAAAAAGTAGGATAAAATTTTGCGTAACCATAATCCTGATAAATCTCCTCCAAACACTCTCTGCCGTTGAAGTGGATATCCCAAAGGGTATCATCCAGATCAATAAAAAGATTCTTGTAACCCATATGTTAAAAACGATCACGGAGTGATGGTTGTCTCACTCCGTGATAAAATGTGTTGCCGCTTTCCGGCGTATATTAATTTACTTCGATAATCAGGTACTTGGTCAGACTCCAGAAACGCTGGGTGTCGGTGATGTGCAATACCAGATTATTATCACTGCCTTTTACAAATTCATAGGTCCCTTCGGGATGGGTGGACCATAATTTTCCCTTTGGTGCATACAGGGGTATCTGCGTGACTTCACGGATATCGATCTGGAGGAAATAATCCTTGTTGAAGGTATCTTTCATCACCTTTGTCTGTTGCAAAAAGCCACCGGAGAGAATCTTCTGATCCTTTAGTTCATTGCCCGTCCCAAAAACATAATAGGCGGTATGCAATGTCCTGTCCTGATCCTGAATGACGGCAGACTGCTGCTCCGATTCGAGGGCAAGTGCAGTCATATCTTGTGACAGCTGTGCGATCTGCTCATCTTTTAACGAGAGTTGGCTTTGCAATTCGACCAGTCGGCTGCTGCTTTCTTTCATCTCATTGTTGAGTCGTGTAATGGTATTCTTCAGCGCCAGGATCTCCTTGTTGCTACTACTCTGCTTTTTATTGAGCGCGGCGAGTTGTTGCTTGTTTCGTTGCAGGATCTCACTGATCATTTTGAAGTTCTCATTTACGCGATTTTTGGTATCCTGACTCATTTCGCCGCTTTGTGCCGACTGGGTGGAGATGTATTTTTCGGCCTCTCTTATTTTCGCGAAGTTGGCTTCCACCTCACTGATGACCGCCATCATCTCCGCAGCCTCCTGCTGTGTTCCGGCAGACTGCATCAGCAGGGAATCGCGTTGAGCCTGCAACTCTTTGTATTCCTTCGTCTCCTTTACGTTGGTGCATGAAACAATCAGCCCCAGAAGAAATATGCCTAACCATACTTTTTTCATAATCTCTATTTTTTATCTTTCTATTAAACAAATCACTCCATAAAATAGTTTGATGATCCTCCTACCTTCCTGCTACGACAATCACAAATTCGCCTCTGGGGGCTTGCAGGGTAAAATGTGTTACCAGTTCCTGCAGCGTTCCGCGCACAGTTTCTGCATAGATCTTTGAAATCTCTCTCGATGCCGAAGCCTCCCTATGGCTTCCCAAATGTTCAGCGAGCTGTGTCAATGTTTTCAGCACCCGATAGGGAGATTCATAGAAAATCATGGTTCGGCTTTCTTCAGCGAGTTGTTGCAGTCTCGTCTGTCTCCCTTTTTTTTGGGGCAGAAACCCCTCAAAACAAAAACGGTCGCAGGGCAATCCAGACTCTACCAGCGCAGGCACGAAGGCTGTAGCACCGGGGAGGCACTCTACCGCTATCCCTTCCTGAATGGCAGCTCTCACAAGCAGGAATCCTGGATCGGATATGGCTGGCGTACCAGCATCCGATATGAGAGCAATTCGGCTTCCTCCTTTCATCCGCTCCACCATTTCAGCGGTAGTCTTGTGTTCATTAAATTTATGGTGCGACTGCATATGCGTTTCTATTCCAAAGTGTTTGAACAGAAAGCTGCTGGTACGGGTATCTTCCGCCAGTACCAGGTCGCACTCCTTCAACAGGCTTATCGCCCGCAAGGTCATATCTTCCAGATTGCCTATCGGCGTGGGTATCACAAACAATTTTCCTGTCTCCATCTGCAGTCACGAGGTTACATAAACCCCCTTTTTATTGCATCCAGAAAATCCACCACTACCGGATCTTCAAAATCCCAACCACTCTCTTCCCTCAAATAGCGCTCCGCACGGTCGAAGTCTTCAAAAGCATGCAGTCGAATCATCATTTGATTCATCTCATCCCTGCTATTGTGGAACAATGCCCTTTGAAACAAAAAACGATCATTCAGACTGATGCTCCTGTTCAAGTTCAACGCTATGGGTGCCTGCTTTACCTTGTCGTTTAACGAAGAGATAACCGGCCTCTGGTTCTTCTCTGGTAAGGACGGCGTGGCCTGTAGCCTCTCTGGCAGCGTTGCGGCGTGGGAGGAATGGGGATTTCTGTATTCCGGCAGCGAGAGTCCCTCGGCATAACGGTTTCCGGGGGGTATATCTTTCGCAAGTTCCTGTATCTCTTCGGTCCTTACCGGCGACACTTCTTCAACCGGCACGTTCCTATCGGAAGCGCTATTTTCCGATTCTGCGCTGCTTCGCTGCTCTGTTTCTGACAGAAAGCGGACCAGTTGCTCCATCTGCTGCTTCATCTCATTGATCTGCAACCATTCCAGCTCGTGAAGCAAGCGGCTTATTTCCTGTATTTTGTTGAACGATTCACTGAAAAAAGAGAAGGGCAGCGCATCGCTCTTCCTAATTGACTGCAGTCGTTCTTCCATCGAGCGAAGTTCGAGCTGCAAGCTGTTGAGGTAATCATTTTTCGTTTCCGACATTCTATATGCTTTATCGAGACTTGACAAACCGATACTTTCTAAGAAAGTTGAGAAAGGCTTACACCTCCCCCGTTCAATGCAAAATTAATCATATTTCGGGAAGTGCCACAAAATCGTCCGGTAAATTTACTAGCCAGAGCTGCTCCGAAGCACGCGTGATGGATGTATAAAGCCATCGGTAGAAATTTTCACCCATATGCTCCTTTTGTACATAGCCCAGATCGAGGAACACATTCCTCCACTCTCCACCTTGGGCTTTGTGGCAGGTTATGGCATAGCCATATTTCACCTGCAATGCGTTGAAATAGGGATTCTCTTTCACTTTTTTATAACGCAACCGCTTCTGGGAAATGTCGCCATAATCTTCCATCACGTTGGCAAACAACAGGTCGTTCTGTGCACGGGTGAGACCAGGGACCTCGGTATGCAACACATCCAGGTTTATTTTCGCTTCGAATTCAATGTCATAATCCCGGTGATACAACACCACGTTGCAGAACCGGAAACCATACATTTCTTCTTCTCCTCTAATCCGTATCACCTCCACGAACTCACCGTTGGCCAAAAAGTCGAGATGCTCAAAATCATTCACCCAGAAATAGTTGTTCTTGGTGATCATCAGTATATCTCCGGTAGAAAGTTCCTCTTCGCGGTAAAGCACCCTGTTGCGTATGCCGTTGTTGTAGGCATTCACCCGCTTGTTGGAGCGTGAGATGACGATGGTTTCCTCCATTCCACCTTTGCGATAGGCATCCCCAATTTCATCAATCAGTTCGGTACCGGTGATCCGCTTCACATCGGCAAAGCCATGAATATAAAGCTTTGGATAATCTTCGGTATGGTGAAAGCGCAATGCATTTCTGAGTGCAGTGGCATTGTGGAGTATCCCAGATTCTTCTGCCTGACGCACGATTTCAGTCAGCATAGCATCAACCACCTGCAAAGAATAGGATTGCAACACCTCCTTATCGAGTGCAGGACTGTTTTCCTGCATCACCGGCGGCAGCTGGGCATTGTCGCCTATGAGCAACATCCGGCACCCTTCGCCTGAATATACGTACTCAATCAGGTCATCAAGCAAGCGTCCAGTTCCAAAGAGAGCGTAATCGGCCGACTCATTGTTAATCATAGAAGCCTCATCTACAATAAAAAGCGTATGCTTGTGCAGGTTTTCAGCCAGGGTGAAGTGTGGCGTGCCTTCTGCAAACTGCTTCTGCCGATAAATCTTCTTGTGAATGGTGTATGCTTGTTGTGCTGCATATCCTGAAAAAACCTTGGCTGCACGTCCTGTGGGTGCTAGCAGGATGGTTTTCTGCCTGAACTGTGCCATAGCCCTGACCAGGCTCCCGATTAGGGAAGATTTTCCTGTTCCTGCATATCCTGTCAGCAGAAAAAGCTGATCGACAACTCCGGAAAAAAGAAAATCAGCGATCCGATCGAGGGCTATCTGTTGATCGTTTGTAAAACTGTAGGGGAAATTCTCTCTGATTTTCTCAATAAAGAAGCGATTAACCATTTTTTTCGGTATTTTTTCCGGTAAAAGTAGCACAATTATCATTCTTTTTCTAAATTTGTATTCTAAATTCAGAAAATCATAATCAAAACAGTATAAATTAAAAAGAAAAAGTCCATGAAAGTTGTAATGAGGGTGCTTTTAGCACTAGCCATTGTTCTTTTAGCGTACATCAGCTGGAGAAGTATCCAGGGGCCCATTGATTTCAACGCAGAAGTTGACAAACGTGATAAGGCTGTCATCCAGCGTCTGGTTGACATCCGTACCGCCCAAGTCGCCTTGCGTTCACAAACCGGCGCCTATACGAGCAGCTTCGATACACTCATCAGTTTTGTGAAGGATGGCAAAATTGCCACACTCATTAAATCGGGTGATCTTACTGAGTCGCAGCTTGAAGCAGGTATGACTGAAGAAAAAGCCATGAAGATCATCCATTCAGGAAATGAGAAAGCCATCAAAGATGCTGGTTTATGGGATGAATCGAAAAATGCTCCTCAGCTGGTAAGGGACTCCATGTACTCACCTGCTGTAACCGTATTGTTTCCAAATCGCGCTCTTTTCAGTATAGATTCACTGAGATATATACCTTTCGCACAGGGTGCAGAGTTTGAGATGGGAACCGATTCTTTGATCACCGCCTCGGGATATCCTATCCAGGTGTTTGAAGCCAAAGCTCCTTATTCGGTATATTTGAGTGACCTCGATAAGAAACTGCTCGATCAGAAGATTCAGGAAGTACTCGACCGTCCCGGGAAAAAATATCCTGGCATGCAGGTAGGTTCACTGGAAGTAGCCAACAACAACGCAGGAAACTGGGAATAACAGGCTCACCAGCCTCATGCAGTATGTTTCTACCGGAAAATATCGATTTAGGACATTCCGACGAATATAATTTATCCATTCGGCTTACGCCGGATGGATTTTCTTTTTACATCTTTTCACCTGCTGATCCATCAATTTTTCACTTCCAGGAAACCTCGCTCGGGAGCAAGCTTTCCTACCTCGATCACATCAAAAAGGTGATCTTTGATCTCGGTTTTTTCAGTCAGGTATTTAATAAAACCACGGTAACAACCGTTTCTTCTCAATATACCCTCGTACCGGATGCTTTCTTCGATCGGAAAAAGATGGATGAACTGTTTCACTTCAATTTTCACAATCCACAGGGTGTGGTCTTGAGCGAGACCTCTTCAACCGGGTCCTGGCATCTACTCTTTAATATCCAGGAAGAGATGCATGCTTTTTTGTTGCGTAATTTGTGGAATCCAGTCTTTTGTCACCAAGTCACACCGTTGTTGCAGTTGTTTGAAAAAAAGCAGCAAGGGGTGTCAGGAGGGAGTTGTTTTGTGGACTTTCACGACAACTTTGCCACCGTCGTCTGCTTTGCAGGAAACCAACTTCTTTCGGCCAACACAATTCCCTGTTTAAACCCGCATGATACCACTTATTTTATCGCGAGTATTTGGGAAAAGCTGCACTTCAATCAAACCAACGACAGGCTCTGCCTCTCGGGTAAGGTGGATAGGGAGAAAGCGGTGATCGACATTTTAAAGAAGCTGATTCGCAGAGTGGAATACATCGACCTGCATCCGAAAGTCATGCTTACCGAGACACAAAGAAACTCACTTCCCACCGATATTAAGGCTACCTTATGCGTATAATCAGCGGAAAATATAAATCAAGAAGGATACAGGTTCCTCCCAATCTGAAAGCGCGACCTACAACCGATTTCGCGAAAGAGAGCCTCTTCAACATCCTGAACAACAGACTAGAATGGGAAGAAACCACCGCACTCGATCTGTTCTCAGGCACGGGAAGTATTGCGCTGGAGCTGGTCTCCAGAGGTTGTAACTACGTGGTGAGCGTGGAACAGAATCAAAATCATTTCAACTTCATCTGCCAGGCGCAGGAGAAGCTGGGCGCAAAGGAGCTTTTTCCGGTTAGGGCTGATGTATTCAAATACCTTCAATCCCTGAGGCAACAGTTTGATCTGATCTTTGCCGACCCTCCCTATGATTCGGCAGGAATTGATTCTCTGCCTGGCATTGTCTTTGAAAGAGACCTGCTGAAGGAGGAGGGACTTTTTGTGCTGGAACATTCCAAAAAATTCAATTTCTCACAGTTTCCTCACTTTCTGGAAGAACGTACATACGGGAACGTTCATTTTTCTTTTTTTACTCGCTGATACTATACGTATTACCCTCTTTTTCTGTTCATTATTTAAGCCCTTTATCGAATCCAGGGATAGCCACTTTTATGAAAATTTTCTTCATGGCTGGAAAACGGTTTTCGATCTCTCATAATTTATCTTATTTTTGCAGCGAATTATTTTTATTAAAAACCCTTGCGCGTGTAATTCTTGCCTTGTACATCACCAAAGCAAAGAGACATCACATCGCCAATCGAATGCTGGGGGTGTCGGCATAAGACTTGCATGACGCAAACTTCAACAAAAGTAACATGAACAGAAAACAATTGAAAACGATGAATTCGTTTCGTTTCAAACGATTCGCACGGAAATCGTACAGCGTTTTCAACAGTTTGCACAAGACGGTCACCATTGGTGTCTTGTCGGGTTGCACCCTGATGAACGCCCATGCGGCGATTGCCGGGCCGGCTGAAAAGATTGCCGCCGAAAGATCAATCGACACCATCCCGCCCACGGAACTGGATGAAGTTGTGGTTACCGCAACCAAAGTGGGCTTGCCGCTGAACCTGGCAGCCAAACAGGTAACCCTCATCTCCAAACAGGAAATTGAGCGAGCGCCAGTGCGCAGTATCGAAGACCTTCTCAATTACGTGGCAGGCGTAGACATCCTGCAACGCGGACCGCACGGCGTACAGGCGGACATCTCTCTTCGCGGCGGATCATTCGATCAGACAGCCA
>CAZRRC010000089.1:0-9139 GCA_964602395.1 uncultured Proteiniphilum sp.
AAAGTTACATATTTTCCGAAACAAAATGTCGTTAATTTCCGTTATACGTGACATCCATTGCTTGACATCAATCGCTTTATAAAAATGAAAATAACAAACATCACTTTTTTTCTGATCTCGCTGAGTTGGTTCCTTCTTATTTCGTGCAACCAACAGGGAAAGCAACGTAATATGACAATCCAATCAACTCCTGCTACAGACAGCGTGCAGAACAACGCCGCCCACAAACTATCTGCTACCGATTTGCATGAGCGACTGATGCTTTCTTTTGATGAGGACTGGATGGAGAGAGAAACAGACCCCGATCTTTATCCCGACTATTACGGAGGTTCGTTTATCGACAACAGCGGCACATTCGTGGTTGCCGTCACCGGAGCACCGGAGCAATACAGCACACAGTTGAGAGCTCTGTTTGGCACCGACAACTTCCATGTGGAAAGGGTACAATATTCTTACAAGCAGATGATGCAGGTGATGGACCTGATCGATGCATTTTTGATCGATCCTTCCATTCCAGAAAATCACCCTGTGATGTCGCGCTTTGCCGGAGCCTATCCCGATGTGATGGAAAACAGGGTCAAAGTAATGCTCACCGAAGTAAACCAGGAGGTAATCAATACCTTTAAGAGAGATATATCCAATTCCCCCATGGTTGTTTTTGAACAGGGAGAGATACCCGAATTGTTCTGAGCGCAACCGGGTACCTTTTTATTCTCCTCTTGTTTCTGTTTTATTCTGGTATGCCTGGCATGCACAGACAGGAGACCAGGTTACGGTCACCATATGCGTTGTCTACACGGGCTACATTTACCCAGAACTTGTTTTCTGCCACAAAAGGCAGTGGGTAAGCGGCCTTGCTACGTGAGTAGGCATGATTCCATTCGTCGGCCGTCACCTCGTACTGGGGATGAGGTGCATTCACCAATACGTTATCTTCGGCTGTATATTCGCCCCGCGATACTTCAATGATCTCTTCATGAATCTGGTTCATCGTGTCCACAAACCGGTTCAACTCCGACAGACTTTCGCTCTCAGTGGGCTCCACCATCAGTGTACCATGGACAGGGAATGAGAGTGTGGGTGCATGATAGCCATAATCGATGAGTCGTTTCGCTATATCAGTTTCGGTGATACCCGACACATCTTTCAGACCCCGGCAATCGAGTATCAGCTCATGGCCTACCCTTCCGTTGGCACCCCGGTAAACAATACCATAAGAATCATGTAGCTTCTCGGCCAAGTAATTGGCATTGAGAATAGCCGCAGCAGTGGCCTCTTTCAACCCTTCGGCTCCCATCATCCGAATATAGGCATAGGTGATCTCCAGTACGCCAGCACTTCCATAAGCCGCTGCAGAAACGGTGTTTCTGTCAGATTCCAGCATTACGGGATGACCAGGAAGGAAGGGAACCAGATGTTCCGCCACGCAGATGGGTCCCACACCGGGTCCACCGCCTCCGTGCGGGATGGCGAATGTTTTGTGCAGATTCAAGTGGCATACATCGGCGCCAATGGTGCCGGGGTTGGTATATCCCACCTGTGCATTCATATTGGCACCGTCCATGTAAACCTGTCCACCTGCATCGTGTATGAGTCGGCACATCTCTTCGATCTCTGTCTCGAAAATACCATGAGTGGAAGGATAGGTAATCATGTAAGCAGCCAAATTTTCAGCATGTTGCGACACCTTGCTACGCAAGTCATCCATGTCAACATTTCCTTTGGCGTCACTGGCAACTGTCACCGGGGTGAAGCCTGCCTGTGCAGCGCTGGCGGGGTTGGTACCATGTGCTGATGCCGGGATAAGTATCACCTTGCGATGTCCTTCGCCCTTGCTTTCAAGATAAGCCCCTATGGTAATCAGTCCGGTGTACTCACCTGCTGCTCCGGAATTGGGTTGTAAGCTGGTAGCCGCAAAGCCGGTAATCTCAGCCAACATCTCTTCCAACTCATCAATCATCTGTCGGTAACCCAAGGCCTGTTCTTCTGGAACAAATGGGTGCATGCGTTGTAACCCGGGCATTCCCAAGGGAAGCAGTTCCGATGCTGCATTCAGCTTCATCGTGCAGGAGCCGAGAGAAATCATGGAATGCGTTAGCGATATGTCTTTCCGTTCCAGTCGTTTGATGTAACGCATCAATTCTGTTTCGGTGTGATAAAGGTGAAAAGTGGGGTGAGTAAGGAAATCCGTTTTGCGTAGCTGCGACTCTTTCAAAGAGATTTTCTCGGGCAGGTCATCGATCAGGAACACCTTGGAACTACCGGCAGCCATGGCAAAAACGGCAAGTAGCTCATGCACACGGTAGTTATTCGTAGTTTCATCGATACTGATACCAATCTCACCACTTGGGTAATATCGCAAGTTGATGGAGCGCATCTCTGCATTTTCTCGAATATCCTGCACGGAGATTCCCTCCGGCAGCGCCACCTTCAGTGTGTCGAAGAAGGATTTGTTCAATTGCTTGAATCCCATCCCTTTTAGCTCTTCGTTCACATGCGAAGCAATTCCGTGGATGCGGCGGGCAATCTCTTTCAAACCATCAGGGCCGTGATAAACGGCATAAAACGAGGACATGGTTGCCAACAATGCCTGTGCTGTACAAATGTTGGAAGTGGCTTTCTCTCTCTTGATATGTTGTTCACGTGTCTGCAGGGCCATGCGGTATGCTTCCCGGCCTTGTGCATCTTTCGAGATACCGATAATGCGTCCCGGCATGGAACGCTTGTACTCTTCCTTTGTTGCAAAAAAGGCAGCGGAGGGTCCACCGTAGAACATGGGAATACCAAAACGCTGGCTGCTTCCAAAAGCAATATCGGCCCCCCATTCACCTGGAGGAGTGAGCAATACCAGCGCCATCAAGTCGGTAGCCACGGCTACCTTACAATCTGCTTCATGAGCTTTTTTGACCAGCTCTCGATAATCCTCCACATTTCCTTCCCCATCGGGGTATTGCAGGATCACTCCGAAGAGAGGTTGATCGAAAGTAAGACTTTTCCAATCCCCCGTAACCAGTTCAATTCCTGAATAATGCATACGCGTCTTTAGAACCGATAGTGTTTGTGGGAAAATCCGCTCATCTACAAAAAGAGTTTCCACTTTTTCCTTTACCTGTTCACGGCTGCGTAGCCCGTACATCATGGTGGCCGCTTCGGCAGCCGCAGTGGCTTCATCGAGCAGAGAGCAGTTGGCCAGTGGCATCGCCGTCAGCTCGCTCACCATAGTCTGGAAGTTGAGAAGCGCTTCGAGCCGCCCTTGTGATATCTCTGCCTGATAGGGTGTGTATGAAGTATACCAGACCGGATTCTCGAATACGTTGCGGTAAATGGCTGCAGGGGTGATGGTGTCGTACCAGCCCATTCCGATATAGGAAGCAAACAACTTGTTTTGCGAAGCTATCTGGGCGATCTCTTCTGCATATTCCTGTTCCGACAGGGCTGCCGGAAGCGACAAGGGTGCAGACAGGCGGATATCGGCAGGAATGGTTTGATCGATAAGTTCCTCTACTGATTTAATTCCAAGGGACTTGAGCATGACCTTTTTGTCGGCTTCAGAGAGACCGATGTGACGATTTTTAAACTGTTCCATTTTCAACATAATGAACGATATGATTATTTTTTGATCTTCAGCTTATTGCGCTACTCCGACAAAAGGATTGTATTTCATCTCCTGCCCGATGGTGGTAGTAGGGCCATGACCCGGATAAACCTTGGTTTCTGTGGGCAGAGAGAAGAGCTTTTTTTGAATTCCCGTGACCAATGTCTCGTAATCTCCGCCTGCCAGATCGGTGCGTCCTATGCCGGAGTGGAAAAGTACATCCCCACTAATCAGCACACCTTCCGCCTCATGGTAAAAAACCACGCTACCAGGTGAATGCCCTGGCACATGGAACACCTTAAGGATCTGATTACCAAACGAAATCTGATCTCCCTCCTGCAGATAACGTCCGATGATTGGCTTATAATCGACGTTGGTGCGAGGAACACCAAATAGCTGTAACTGATCCGGAATATTTTCCAGCAGGAATTCATCGTCTCGATGAGAGGCAAATGTCACACCAAAATGCGAAACCAGCATGTTAACGCCGAAGAGGTGATCGAAATGCAAATGGGTGTTGATAAGCTGTTTCACCACAAGATCGTGGTCGAGGATGTAATGGAGCAAAAGCTCTTTCTCATCGGTATAAAAGCAGGCAGCATCAATCACTACACACTCTTTTGTCTCGTCGGAGAGTACATAGGTGTTCACACCCAACGGGTTGAATTCGAAAGTCTTAATTTTCATTGAAGAGTCGGGTTATGATTACTTTTTTCTCCATCCGCCAGCGGACAGGTAGGACAAAAATAACACTTTCTTTTTAAATAATCGGGCTTCGGAACAGCATAATAAGATTAGCTCATGGATACATAGACCAATTTTTTGGTGTGAAAAAAAGGTTCAGAAAAATAAGTAGAGAGCGTAATCTCATCTGCCATCCGCTTAAAGGGTTGAATTTCTGCGGTCAGATCGCCTCCCTTGAGACAGATGAGGCCGTTGGGAATTGCGTTCAGCTGGTCTGCTGCAATATTCTTCCGGGTGACCCGGACAAGGTCGGGCAAAGGCATGACCGCCCTGCTTACAATAAAATGAAATTTCCGTTTTTCCTCCTCCACACGTGCGTGTATCACCTCCACGTTGGAGAGGCCGATTTCTTTTGCTACAGCCTCGGCCACCTTGATCTTTTTCCCGATGCTATCGAGTAGCAGAAAGTGAACATCGGGGAAAAATATGGCCAGCGGGATACCCGGGAATCCACCTCCTGTACCCACATCCATGATACGGGTACCAGGAGTGAAAGAGATGTATTTTGCGATGGAAAGTGAATGAAGCAGGTGATGTTGCGTGAGATTGCCGATATCTTTCCGGGAGATCACATTGATCTTTGCATTCCAATCTTCATACAGTCCCTGTAGTGCCTCAAACTGCTGTAGCTGCTTTTCGGTAAGAGCCGGAAAATAAGTTTTGATTTCTTTCACTATAAATAGGCCAGTTTATATGCCACGCTGTTTTCTCTCAAAAGTGAGAGGATGGCGGCATAAGGAATAAATACCTGAGGGGCATCGAGCTGATATGCAGAGTACTCTCCCTTGTTGTACGTATAAATGATTCCCTTGTCATTCAACAAGAAATTGCGGTTGGGTACAATCTCTTGCACACCGAAGAAACCAAGTTCTTCAAGCTCAGAAATTGTTTTCACGCCATGTTGTTCCAGTAGCGATGTGATAATCAGGCTTTGCAATGCCATATCATAACCGGGATTAAAGATATCGTTCTCGGTCACCTGGCTGCCATTTTTCACATTGATCACATAGTTCCGGTACGAATCGTATGAGATCGCTCCACCCTTATTGTTGGATTGTTTCACCTGAAAAGCTATCAGTCCGTACTGGTTGTATACCACAGAGTCGGAAAGGCTCTCATAGTATGAGTAAAAGTGCTCTTTCAGGGCATGCTCACTGTCGGCGATTTCCACTTCGGAAAGCAGCGCACTCAGTTCCTTGATATCGCTGGCGCTTTCTTTGTATGCTGCGGCATCTGCGCGGTAGTTCTCGACAAAGCTCTTCACGTAGCCATTCACAGCACGAGTCGGCATCAGTGACTGATAGGGGGTTCCGAATATATGTTTCACAAAGGATCGCTGCAGCGAGTCCACGTCTACCCCTGAACTAGTTACCGGATAAACAAATACCACCTGAACGTCACAATACGGCTTGGTACTGTCTTCCTCCAGATAATGTCTTTCTTGCACCCTGATGGTATCAAAGTCGACTTGATTATCCGCCCGAAATGCGCTGCGTGCTGCGTTGTTACAGGCAGTGAACAGCAGCGCAGAAACGAGCAGCAAATGAATTGTATTTACCTTTATTCCCTCCATATATGCACCCATAAAGTACAAAAATACACATTTTTCCCGGGACATCAGTTCAACTGAGATAAAAAACCCCACAAAAAAAAAGAGGGTATCAATCTACCTAATACGTGTGCCCGTCGTTTTCCAGATCATCCAATCGCAGTTTCTTTTTCTCCAAAGCCCTCCATGCATAGATGATATATGCCACAACCACGGGCACAAAAAGAGAAACCACGGCCATGGCTGAAAGAGTGAATTCACTCGATGCCGAATTTGCCAGGGTGAGCGAACTTTGCAGGTCGACAGAAGAAGGATAATAAGCTGTGTTGTTGAAGCCGGCGATCAGCAACAACATGGTCACCACAACAACGGTACCAGCACCTGCAAACCAGATCCCTTTTTTGAAATGCGCATGGAATACCGTCCGAAAAATCCCGTATAAAACAGCGATCACACCCACAATAAAGAACGCGGCCACCAGGGGCATGTCGATGAAATTTTGTAAATATTTCATCTCCTCCAGCGAAACAACCCGGGTGACAGGATCCACGGCATAACCTTTTTCGAGCAGCGTCCAGACTAGAAAAACCAGGAAGAAAAAGAGGAAAGGTACACCATTGTAGAGGACAAACTTGCGCGATCGTTTCTCCAGCGCCTCATGATCGAGTCGGTTTACGAAGAAAAGGCTTGCCTGTGTGCGGGCCAGAAACAACACGGCGAATCCCATGCATAGATTGCGCAGGTTGGCAAATGATTCCAGTCCGTGGAGCGGATTTTGCCATTGACTGATGACGAAGCCCGATGTACCCAGTCCGGCAATGTTCCCTTTGCCCACGGAAAACTCAGAACCGGTAAAGAAGGTACCTACCAGCACACCCAGTAGAATGGTGCCCAGCATGCCATTCAGGAAAAGGAACAACCGATAGACCCTCGGACCAAATATGTTTCCGGGCTTCGACTGAAATTCATACGAAACAGCTTGTAGCACAAAACAAAAAAGCAGGATCATCCAGGCCCAGTAAGCACCTCCGAAGCTGGTGGAATAAAACAGCGGAAAGGAGGCAAAAAAAGCGCCCCCAAACACCACCAGTGTGGTGAAGGTGTACTCCCATTTTCGTCCCAGGGCATTAATCAGAAGTCGCTTTTCTTCTTCTTTTTTGGAAAGTGAGCCGAGCATCGACTGTCCTCCTTGCACAAAAAGCAGAAATACAAGCAATCCACCCAGGAGTGACATGATAAACCACCAGTATTGTTGTAAAAATTCATATGTAATCATTGCGTATTTTTTTTAACTGTGTAACATGTTTATTGTATGTTATCCTCCTGCTGAAAATTCCGTTCCGGTCCTTTCTTGATCTGTTTCACCATGATGGCCACCTCAGCGACAAGTAAACCGGTAAATACCAGTGTGAATAAAATAAATGTGGTGGTGATATTTCCTGCCGACACTGCCGAAGCAGCAATCTCCACCGGTAGTATATCCTGAATGGTCCATGGCTGCCGGCCCACCTCGGCCACAATCCATCCCAGTTGACTGGCGATAAAAGAGAGGGGGATCGTCCACAGGGCAACATATTGCAGCCAGCGTGTGTTTCCCATATTTCTCTTATAGAGATAGAAAAGCAGCACCAGAAAGAAAAGAATAAAGAACATCCCGATCATCACCATCAGGTGAAAACTGTAAAAGGTAAGGGGTACATCGGGAATCAGGTCCTCACCTGTTTCGAGGTATCCATACCCGAAATGGGCATAGTTTTCTTTGAGAACAAACTCGTGGCTGGCTGCATCGGCGTTGCGTCCCTCCTGTATAGCAACCTGGTAATCGGCCAGAGCCTGAATGGCTTTCTGTCCACGGGCTTTGCGCTCCTCAAAAGAGAGTGCGATGGTTCCGTCAGGGAGTCTGTAACCTCCTTCAATGATATCCCTTATCCCAGGAACAAAAGCGTTCATATCGCGATAGCCAAGAAGAGACAGGAGCTTGGGTATTTCCACCTTGGCAATGTAGGGATCCACATCGTCGTCGTAAGAAACCTTTTCACTATTCAGCAGACCAATGGCTACCAGGCCTGCTCCTTCACTGCCCTCATACAATCCTTCCATGGCAGCCAGCTTCATCGGTTGCTTTTGTGCAACCTGATAAGCGGATCCGTCGCCGGTAGTAGCAAGCAATATGAAAGCAACCAGTCCCACAATCGATGAGATCCAGAGACTTCGAATGGCAAAATCGGCATCCCTCTTTTTCAGGAGATACCAGGCCGACACCCCCGCGACGAAGGAGGCACCCACGGCAAAGCAGGAGAATACAGCGTGCAGGAACTTGTTGTAAGCTACGGGTGAGAGCACCACAGCCCAGAAATCGACCATCTCATTGCGCACCGTGTCCGGATTAAATGCCATTCCAATGGGATACTGCATCCAGGCATTGGCAACCAGAATCCAGAAGGCAGAGAGGGTGGCGCCCGCAAAAACCAACCAGGTGGCGACCAGGTGTGCCTTGCGGCTTACCCTGTTCCACCCGAAGAACATCACCGTGATAAAAGTTGCTTCCAGAAAAAAAGCGATGATGCCTTCAATGGCGAGGGGGGCACCGAAAATGTCACCCACGAACCAGCTGTAATTCGACCAGTTTGTGCCGAACTGAAACTCCAGGATAATGCCGGTGGCCACGCCAATGGCAAAATTGATGCCGAAAATCTTTTGCCAGAACTTGGTTGTATGCTTCCACTTCTCGTTGCCTGTTTTTACGTACATACTCTCCATGATGGCCATGATGAGTCCCAGGCCAATGGTGAGCGGTACAAATATCCAGTGATAGCCGGCAGTGAGCGCAAACTGTGCTCTTGCCCAATTTACTGCAGTGATAGTTAATAAATCCATATATTATTCAGATTAAACGTGTTGAAGGGGTAATCTTGGAGACTACAGGTTATATTCAAGCTTGTCCTATACTGCCAATGGGGGGCAGGAAGCCCGCCTCGGTTTGCACGCGAATGGGTCCATTTTGCTGTTCAAACTTCTCTATGTTCTCTTTTAATGCCATAAACAATCGTTTGGTATGCTCCGGCGTGAGAATAATCCTTGATTTAACTTTTGCCTTGGGAACACCCGGCACGACGCGAATGAAATCGACGACAAACTCTGAGGTTGAATGTGAAATGACGGCCAGATTGGAGTATACGCCCTGAGCAATCTCTTCGCTCAACTCTATCTGGATTTCGTTTTCCTGATTGAATTTCTCCATTGTATTATAG
>CAZRRC010000090.1:0-3082 GCA_964602395.1 uncultured Proteiniphilum sp.
ATTCTCTGTACCGTCTAAGCAGGGTTTTTAACTAAAATAATTCTCTCAATTTTTTATACTTTCTGTTTTTTTTCATTTGTAAACCAACCTTTCTTGAAACAAATGAGTAAGTCAAGCTTTTTTGGAAAAATACTACTCTTTCAAGAGTGGAGATTTTTCCAAAAACCCGTCAGGGATTTAGCTTGATGTCTCATTTGGTACATGTACCTTTGTTTACAAATAAAAAAATCACGCGCTTAACTTGAACATACTTTCCGGCGTTCGTCTTCCGACTCCCTGGTGGGTTTTCTCCTTGTTGTAATGATTCATGAACCCCCTGATCCCTTTCCAAAGAGTGGTGCCGTTTTCCGCCGGAAACGGATAAACATGATCCTGTTTCAATGTCCTCCAAAACCGTTCGATATGGATGTTGTCCGTTGCCCTGCCACGGCCATTCATGCTGATGCTTATTCCAAGTTCATTAAGCTTGTCCACCCATGCCGGGCTGGTAAACTGACTTCCCTGATCCGAGTTGACGATCTCAGGCACGCCATGCTCTTGTATTGCCGCCTCAAGTACTTCAAGCGCGTTTTCTCCATGCAGGCTGTTATGAAGGCCCCAGCCAACAATAAAACGACTGTACACGTCTATGATTGCCGTTAAATACATGAAGCCCTTGTCCATGGGTATATACGTTATGTCAATTTCCCAGACCTGGTTTGGGTGGTCAATGTCGAGATTACGAAGCAGATAGGGGTAAATATACCCGGCCAGCCCCAACTTGCTCAAATTCCGCTTTGGATATTGAGCTATTATCCGGGCCTTGCGCATGAGTCGTCTCACCCGCTTGTGATTCACTATAAAACCCAGCGCGAACAGGTAGTCTTGCATTTGCAGGACTCCGTAAGTGGGATGGTCATGATGGTGCTTATCCATTTTCTTCATAATCTCAAGATTCTCATCACTTTCTCCTTTGGGCAAATAGTAAAGACCGGATTTGCTGATTCCCAGCAGGTCACATTGGCATTGCAGGCTTAAACGATCATCTCTCGAAACCAAGTCACGTCGTTCCATTATTCCAAGCCCAACTGCTTCGACTTTTTTTTTAACCAGTCCCGCTGCATCTCCAGTTCTCCTATTTTCGCGTACAGATCCCGTCGCTCTTTCTCAAAGTCAGCTTCACTCTTGGGGCCATGCTTCGAGAATAACTCTTCTGAACGTTTTAAAAACTCATTTTTCCATGTGGATATCACAGTGGGGTGAATACCATAACGGGCACTTAATTCAGAGAGGGTCTCACGTTCTTTGATGGCGGCTAATGCAACCTCTGCCTTGAAGGCAGCTGAATGTTTTCTTCTTGACTTGTTCATAACACAAATATAAGCTTTTTTATTTGCTTAGATAGTGGTACAAATTACGGGGTATATTATATTTTATTATGCGTTATTTTTGCGCCGGTAATTTCAACAGGTGAGTTGTTTTTACATGAAAGCCAACATTTTAAGCGTTCTTTTTAAGATGAAAACAATTAATTAATTAATTTATTAATTGTACGTCACTTAACTAAAGTTAACATGTTGCGGCAGCTAAGCAGAAGTTTCTCGGAGGTCACAGCATATTTTATCTGATAGCTGAGTTCATTATTTGATTTTTACTGTTTTACGAGTTGATTTGTCCAAAAATTGCAGCGATATGTCATCAATTTACAAAAGAGGGAAGAGAGAGAAGAGAGAAAATTACTGGGAACAATGAAAAATCTTTTCTGGAAACAGGATTGACGGGATCGATCCAATTTTTTTCTAAAGACTTTTCCACAAAAAAGCAATAATGGTTGTGTAAATAAAATAATTCAATAATAAAAAACAAGTTTAAAAAACTAATTAAAAATCGAACAAATGAAAGTAAGAAAATTTCTTTTCGCAGGCGTTCTTATCGCAGCTTCTCTTTTTTCCGTGAACAGTGTGATGGCAGAAGACGTAGTAACACCAACTAGATCTAAATCTGCCAGTGTAACTGTGAACCTCAAGTTTCAGCCGATACAGTCGATCGTTGTAAAATCAGGTGCCGAAGGGGTAAATCTTGTTTACGCTACTGAAGCTGATTATTCCAAAGGAAAATCTGTAACAGTCAATGATCATCTTGAAATATTCAGTACGGGTGGTTTTGTGGTAACCGTGAAAGCTGATAATAATTTCACCAGGACTTCTACTGGTGGTAAGGAAACAATTGATGCATCTGATGTGAAAGTAACAGCTACAAAAGCTAATGGCAACACCAATGATGATGGAAAAGGCTTGCCGGAAGTGACTCTCTCATCAACTGAGGCAAAAAACTTTATTGCATCAAAGACCGGTGGGTCTGCATTAAAGTTCAATGTGAAATATGACAATTACGGTGGAGCTGGCAATGCATATATCGACAAGTATATTCATTCCGATACCGATGCAACCGGAACAGTTTACGCAGCTACTGTTACCTATAGTATTGCAGCCAATTAATTGATTGATCATTTTTCATGATACAGAGGGAGAAGCATGATCGCAATGCCTCTCCCTGTTTGTTTTCATAATAATTGAAAATGAACATTCCCGGTTCGCTCCTGTTTCATTATCACGGCTAAAACCTTCCCTATGGAGTATAAAAGATTCACTTCCTCATTGCTGGCAGCAATAAGCCTGTTGCTCTTCTCTGCCTCCGTATTGCATGCACAGGTAGGCCTCTCCGTCTCACCTCCGCGAGTCTATTACACGCTGGGAGAGGGGGAGAGCGGTTCGCAGAAGGTGTTGGTCAGCAATCTCAGCAAAGAGCATATGCTGAACCTCTCCTTTACCTTCGGTGACTGGAAGTATGACGACCGGGGCAACAACCTGATGTTTCCCCCTGACACACTGGAGAACTCATGCGTCTCCTGGCTGAGCCTGCCGGTAGGTACCTATATCAACCTGGAACCGGGTGAGAGCAGGGAGATCGATCTGATGATGACGGTGCCGTCAATCCTTCAGCAGACTGACAACGTACAGACTGCCATGCTCTATGTGACACAGATGAATCCGGTTGACGGGGTCGATGCAAAGGGAGCGGCCATCAAGATCAACGTACGTCA
>CAZRRC010000090.1:3182-4696 GCA_964602395.1 uncultured Proteiniphilum sp.
GAATATACGGCAACCGTGATGCTGGATTACGGTGATGACAACACACTGGAAGCTGCTGAACTTGAGTTTACGTATGAATAGGAAGATAGTTTTCTCGCTGCTTGTCTTGCTGGGAGGAGTTGCTCTTCTCTCTGCACAGTCTACACAGGTAAACTTTACTTGGCAGGGAGGGACAGACTATTTGACGGTAAAAAGTGTATATGGCGCCACCACGTCCACACCCATGGCTTCATTTAAAATTAGCGGCAATGGAAATGTCAACTTACCAAACTGGAAAATTTCCGCCCAGATCACCAACTACCCGGTGAAGATAGGCAATGAATCATTTCCGGTGGAAAAGGTCAGTTTTTTGTCTGGTTATACCGACGGAGACCTGGTGCCGAATCCCGTTCCCACACCAGCACAGATTGGCATACCAGCGAAGATAACTCTTAAACCAGGGAACAGCGAGGTGTTTCTGGTACCCGCATCCAATGCTGCAATTGTAAATCAGAGTCCGAATCAGAACGACTATTTCTATATCAATCTCTATTTTTACCTGCAGGTGGAGGGGGGTAACTATTTACGCAAGTTGACAACCTGGAGCGAGTTTGTATTCAATATGAGATATACCCTGTACGACCAGTTTGGTGGAGTAAGGGGTACATTGGACCATCCTTTTACAAT
Organism: uncultured Proteiniphilum sp.; assembly: GCA_964602395.1. Classification (GTDB taxonomy): domain Bacteria; phylum Bacteroidota; class Bacteroidia; order Bacteroidales; family Dysgonomonadaceae; genus Proteiniphilum. The sequence goes on from CAZRRC010000090.1 coordinate 3,849, forward strand.
TCAGATTGCTCCAATGTCCGGTCCCCCGTTACCGGAGTTGTCAATCTCTTTCTCCACCGATGCTTCCAACGCCATGATTGAATTAAATACATTGCAGGATTACCTACAGGGGAAGCGTGTGACCTATGCCAACGGACTTGCACTCTCTGCAACGGCCGATTATCAGGTGTCGGTGCGCTCTGTGTCCCCCAATTTCACTTCAGAAGCTGGCAATATCCTCCCCCTGCACATCGTGAAGCTGCAAATCGATGGAGAGAGTGGATCTTCAACCCCTATTCCCATTCCGGCTCAGTCCACTGCCATTCTACAAGGCAATTCCACCGGAGGCGAACTCCGTTATTTCGATATCTCTTACTTTACCGAAGGAGGTGACGAGAAGTTGTTTAATATACCCACTGAACTATATAGTACGCAGCTGATGTTTGAAATCACCACACGATAGGAATGTCTCCAGCAAAGATCGCAAAACGCTCTACTCTGCACTTTCTTTTGATATTTTTCCTGACGACGGCAGGAGCTCTTCAGCTTTTTCCCGCATCGGTGGAACTGGAGTTGAAAAGCGCTCAAGTGAACGGACAATTGTTGAGCCACATACTCATGGTAACCAATCGCACTGCGGAATCATTTCGTGGTCAGATCATTGTGAATGTGCCAGAGGGTGTACGCCCTCTGTCACAGGAAGGTCGCATGCTCGATCTGGCTCCCGGCGACAGCTGCTTCATCGCATACAGGCTGCAGATGACCAGGGATATTGAGGCAGGGGAGAAGGTGATATATTATACTCTGCAGGATGAAGGGGAAAATGAAATAGATGACACATCTGTTGTGATTGCTGTGCCCAGGAGGGA
>CAZRRC010000090.1:4796-9076 GCA_964602395.1 uncultured Proteiniphilum sp.
GGGATGAAAGGCAGAGAGAAGAAACTATTCGACAGTAAAAGCATCACGGTGCAGAGTGTCATCACCCAACGAAGCTACAATCCCTTTGATCGTGATCAACTTTTAAACACCGGCAATGGATCAACCGACAATGGTGTGGCCCTCAGCTATCGCCAATACAGCAATACTTCTTCCATGTTACAGCTACAAGGTGGTAGCTACATAGACCTGCCTGCGGGTTATCTGCACCTGAAAGGGAATCTTTATCAATACGATTCCCAGCAACACCCTATTCTTACCAATACCTCCCTTACCTACCGGATCAACGAGAGTGAAGTGATCCTGGGAAATGTAAGTCAGCAGGCTGAATTGTCGCTCTTTGGCAGGGGCACCAAACTGGCATTCTCCGACAGGATGGGACAGCGTAGTGTCACACTGGGGGCCATTGACCAGAACTACAACCTGATTGGATCACAACCCTGGTTCAGCGAATACTACTCCTTTTTTGTGAATGGTGAGATCGGAACGGATAAGGATCGTGTAAAAAGCAGTGTAGCCTACATCTACCAGCATAACCCCTATGAAAAAGCCGACTACCACCTGAGTAGCCTCGATGGGAGATATGCACCCAACGCTAACTGGCAACTGGAGATGAAGGTTCACGGTGCAATGGGACGGTATGAAGGGATGGAAGGTAACCGCTACAGCGGGGCAGGAGAAATGAGATACTCCGGAAAACTCTTTGAGAAGATGTCACTCAATGGCTCAGCCTACTACAGCGATCCTTATTTTCCGGGAAGCCGGAAAGGTACTCTCTCACTCTCTCAGGGAGCGGGTTTGCGCCTATCGGATTACATCGGGATCAATGGCTCCTTCAGTTATAATCGCACCGAGCCCCGATCTTATCGATACGATTACAACTACCGCTCTGAGAACCATTATGGGAATTTCTCCCTTTCACTGCCTCCATTCTCAAACTTCAGCTCCTCCCTCTTCTACCAGTTCCAGCAAGAAAGCTCGCCTTCCTATTCCCGCTCTATGGGAACAGGCTATGAAGGGATGATCCTGACCATGACCTCCCATCGTGCGGGTATACAGTGGCGCTGGCAAAACGGCAAGGCCAAGCATTCTCTCTTCGGGAGCCTCGAAGGAGGCTCTTTTCTGGATCCCATTGTTGCCCAATGGACTGAACAGGGTAAGGTCTCGTTGAATTATGCCTTCGGCGAGTTCACTTCCGGTATATCCTGGCAGCAGGGAGCCTATTATCTCTATGAACAAGTGATGGCGCAACAACAACAGCGTCCTTTTACCCGATTGACCTTGTCGGCGGCGTTCAATCATGATTTCTCGAAGAAATTTACGCTCTCTTCTGGATTCAACTTCATCCGTGATATCAATCAGGGAGAGGTGCCTTCGGCCACTATAAATGTGAGTTATTTTCCCCGTATCAACCTTTCGTTCTTTCTCAGCGGTTACTGGTATAAATACCCCTACATGCAAAACAAGGATATCATCAACGTGGAGATGGGATTGCAATATAACTTCAAAAAAGGAGTGCCGTTGAAAGGCAAAAAGAGCGCGTTGATTGCAAAAGTATACTACGATCAAAATGCGAACAATCGCTTCGATAAAGGCGATGAGCTGGCAAATGGATATCTGATTGATATTGACCGGAAGGCATTTATCTCCGATAAAAAAGGAGAGGTGCGCTATACATCGGTACCCTTTGGAACCTATACCGTGAAACCCGTCCGGACCGGCCAATGGACCTTTGACCAAAAAGAAATTGAGATGAAAAGCTTCAAAACAAACGTAGAGATACCGTTACGCCAAAGCGGTACCCTGCGGGGAAGCATCCGTTACGAGTCAGGAGAGAACAGTGTGGAGATTTCGCCCCGTTATGAAGGATTTCGTTTGATCATCACCGGCAGCGATGAGAAAGTAGTACAGACGGTGGTCACCGACGGAAGTGGCTCTTTCATTACCTTCCTCCCTGTTGGAGAATACAAAATCACCCTAGATAAAAACACCCTGATGGAACATACCCAATGCAAAGAACTGCAACGATCGTTTCGCATTGAAGCAGGAAAGGTGAACCGGCTCGATCCCTTTGTAATTGAAGTAAAGACACGCAAGGTGAATGTACGCAAGTTCTTTCAGGCAAATAGATAAAGAAGAGGGCAAGCAAGCGGAGCAATCTGGATAGAGGAACATGCGGCTTCGCGCAACCGGGGAATCAACTTTGTTAAATTGTTGATAAAGTTGTGGCTAAATCCATTAATGATTACATTTGCCACCGTGATCTGATTATTCCATGCAAAAATAAATGCCTGACTATAACAGAAACGAAGACCATGCCCTGTTTATCTTATTAAAAAAAAGAGATAAAGAGGCTTTTTCTGCCATCTACGCGAAATATCACCGTTACTTGTATGCACTCGCCTTCAAGTATCTGAAAGATTCCGGCATGGCAGAAGATGTGATCCAGCATGTCTTTGTGAAACTATGGGAGAGCACCGCAGACATCCATATAGAGATCAATCTGAAAAACTATCTCTATACGATGACCAAGAACTTTATCCTGAATGTAATCAGGGATCACAAGGAGGCGGTATCGTTGAGTTATATGAATGCCCAGATCGAGCTGCCTGCGGAGGATGATATAGCGCGGATGCTGGAAGATCGTGAATTACAAGATCTTCTCTATAAAGGGATCGAGACGCTGCCACCTCAAAAGAAAGAGGTGTGCATGCGAAAACGGGAACGAAGGTTATGGACGAAAAGCCAGTGCAGCCAGCGTGGGCGGATTCAACGTACATGCGACCTCCGGTGACGATGCGATGTTCACCTATAGCGGAGGAGACTATACTTTCTCCATCGATGAGTCGGGAGAGTACCCCATCATCACCCTGGCAGGCAATGCATATATGGGATATTATTGTGGGAGTCAGCAGTATGAGGTCATCTATCAGACCGACAAGGTGATGGCGCTGAGAGTGAACAATACGGTAGAGAGTCAGGATTGGGTATTTGTCTACTGCCTCGAAGAGTTGAATGTGGAAGCGCCACCTGCTCCGAAAGAGTTGAAAGCGATTCCGCTTTTTGAAGACTTTGAGGGAAGTGAGCTGCTGACCTTCAATCAGGACGATATGGGCGGAGCCACTAAGAGTGCCGTGATAGGTAATCCTGTGCCACTACCGATCAATGAGTCGGCGAAAGTATACCGTTACTGGAAGTCGACCGGTTTCTACAGCAACCTCTCCTACACCGCACCCGATTACAAGTTCGACCTTTCCACCCAAAATAAAGTCAGGGTAAAGGTGTTTATCCCCTCCTTCAATGACTACACTACTGAATATGGAGTTGCCGGTGATTGGATTGCCAATAAAAAGTTACAACCGCAACTGGCTGTGAAGCTCCATAACAGCGAGAAAGGGGGCGAAGCATGGCAAACACAGACAGAGGTCGTGAAAACCAACCTGGAGAAGGATAAATGGCTGGAGCTGGAATTCGATTTTTCTGCTGTAGCCAATAGGGAGGATTATGACAAGATTGTGATCCAGTTCGGTGCCGAAGGACATGCCGGACCGGGATTCTTCTACCTCGACGATTTTGAATTTGGTGATTAATAATAGTTTATGCGTGAAAAGAGGCTGCCGATTTAATCATCGGCAGCTTTCTTCAAATAGTATGAAAAGAATGAACACAATATGGATTACGTTAGCCGTGATGCTGGCAGCATGCGGCGGAAACGACCCGCTCCCCGATCCGCCTAAGCCGGATGTGGAGGTGAAATGGGAAATCTCTCCGGCTACAACGGTGTTTTCAGACAAAGGGGAGACGAAAAATATTGTCGTCACCGCCAATGGCGACTGGACAGTTACCTCAGGACAGAACTGGTGCAGTCTTACACCCAACAAGGGAGGTAATGGTCAGACACTTTTGAAAGTTACTGCTACGGCCAATCCGCAGACTACTACCCGCACGGCTGACCTTACCTTCAGTGCCGGGAAACAGAACCAGAAATATACCGTTACGCAGGAGGGAGCCATCGTGGAAAACTATGTACCTGCAGGATACACCCTGGTATGGGCGGATGAGTTTGATGCTGACAGAGCAGCCGGTGGAAAACCGGCATTACCCGATACCCAGAAATGGTGGTACGAAACAGCTGGACCGGGCTGGGTGAACAACGAGTTACAAACTTACGTGAAAGGTTTTTCAAGTACCGATACCGTGGCGGCGATCTACGACGGTACCTTGAAGATTATTGCAAAGAAACAGGATCAAAAAATCATCTC
>CAZRRC010000091.1:0-8893 GCA_964602395.1 uncultured Proteiniphilum sp.
AGGCTCACGTGCATCACCCGATTGCGGTCTTCTTCCTGGAGTTCCATTCCTTCTGCAGGAAAGTCTCCCATTCTGGAAAAATAGCTAAACTCTCCTCCGAAAACCGACTTATAGAAATTGAACGCTTCCTCACATGTACCCTCAAAGTTGAGGTAGGGATTTAACTTTGCCATAACTTGTAATTGATTAAGAAAAATTTGTAGTTGATTAAGAAATTGTAAAGAATAAAAACGCAACATGATTTTTGAGGTCTCACCCTGTTAATAATTTTACTTTCTTCCGGTCATTCTGCCGCATCCTGCAGTCTTTGGATATCCAACTTCCGCATGGTCATCATGACTTCCATAACGCGGGGAGATTTTGGTAAAAGATCTTTCATGATAACGGGTGTTATTTGCCAGCTCACGCCATATTTATCCCGTAGCCAACCGCACATACTTTCCTCGCCACCATCAGCTGTGAGCTTCTCCCAGTAATGGTCCACCTCCTGCTGCGTGTGACACTCCACGACCAGTGACATTCCATCTGTAAAGCCAAATCTATGCGGATAGGAGCTATCCATGATCATGATCAGATAATCGTTTATTTTGAACTCTGCATGTTGCACATGCCCTGCCGTCTCTCCTTCATCACCCGTGTAACGGAGGATACCTCTTTTTTCTGAATCAGGAAAAACGGAAGTATAGAAATCAATGGCATTTTCCGCTTTGCCATTGTGCTCACCCACGAACATCAACGTGGGAATAATCCTTTGAATTATGTCACTCTCTTTGCCGGTATAGAGTTGCCACGACACCCCAAAACGATCTTCTACCCAGGCATATTTGCTACTGAAGGGATAGGAGTCGAGCGGCATCAACTCTCTGCCTCCGTCGATCAACGCTGCATAAATTGCCTCCGTCTCACTCTCCTTCGATGTAAGATACATCAACGAAAGCGAAGGGTTGGGGCGAACCATGTCCCCTCCATTCAACAACATGATACGCTGGCCGTGGATGGTGATGACTACAACCCATTGATTTTCGTCCACTATGGTAGATTCGGGAAAAACAGAGAGGTATTTTTCAGCCATTTCGCCTGCATTGTGATTACACCATATACAAGGATAAATTAATTTGTCCATAATTCAATTTATTTAGAATGAATCTATATGGCAAATATAGATCGGGAGCTTTAAAAAAAACTTACCCTATGACAAGAAAACAGATTGAATCAAAAAAAAGAACACAAGCAGTTACAGGATCAGAAAAACTACCTTACTGTTTGAAAGTTCCCTTTTGAGAGTTCTTTTCGTATCCGGCTCAGCGAGGTGTCTGTTATGCCCAGGTAAGTAGCGATTTGTTTGAGGGGAGCCTGGCGGATTATCTGCGGTTTCTCTTTGAGTAGTTTCATATAACGTTCCGAGGCTCTATGGGTGATCATTTGCACAGAACGCTGTTTAAAACGCGAAAGCTCCTCCGAGAACCAGGCACGCCCCCATTCGCTCAGTCCGGGAATGGTATGAAAAAGCTTTTGGAACGCTTCAAAATCTATTTCCCAGCAGACACATTCGGTCAGCGCCTGAATCGACTCTTCAGAAGGTGTATGCTTAAAGAGCGACAGGACTTCAATCACCACTTCCTGCTCCGTAAAGAAATGTGTGGTAATTTCATTGCCGTCGTAATCGAACACAAAAGAGCGCATCAGACCCTTTTCTAGAATCAGGTAACTGTGGGGGTTCTCTCCCTTTCTCAGGTAAAAGTCTCCTTTGTTGAACACCACTCTTTTGTGTAATGCGTTGATTACTGCAAGATCCTTATCCGTCAAGAGTGGGTGTTTATAGACATCATGAAGCGTTTTTTGCTTTTCCATTCGGTGAGGTATCGAGAAAAAAATAATTTGTTTTACAATGGTTTAAACCCTATTTATGACAGCGATGCACGAATTGCTTCGGATACAGTAGGGAATATGAATTGATAACCGGCATCGCTAATCTTTTGTGAGGAGACACGACTTCCTTCCAGCAACATATCTGCCGCTTCACCCAAGATAAGGCGCAACATAAAGGCGGGTATTTTTGGAAAGAAAAAAGGACGTTTCATCTCCTTTGCCATCGTTCTCATAAAAAGTGCGTTTGTGACAGACTCGGGAGCGACGGCATTAAAGACACCTTGCATGGTAGTATCTTCAACCGCTTTCAAGTATATCTGACAAAGATCATCCAGGTGGATCCAGGGCATATATTGTTTGCCACTTCCCAGGGGGGCAGCCAATCCAAAACGGACAGGCACCGTCATCTTTTTAAATCCTTCGCTGTTTTCGGATAACACAAAAGCGGTTCGCAACACCACGGTACGGATCCCCAGTTCTTCCTGAAAAGCCCCTGCTACCGCTTCCCACTTTTTGCAGGTGCGACTAAGAAAATCGTTTTTTGCGGGCTGATCCTGCTCGTTGAATATCTTGTCGCTGGTATGCATTCCGTAAAATCCTATTGCTGAAGCAGAGATAAATGCTTCAGGCTTCTTGGGCAACGTTTTAATTGTTTCAAGCAGAAGTGCAGCCGACTGTACACGACTTTCCACGATTTCCTGCTTTTTGCGCCGGGTCCATGTGCCCTCACCCAAATTAGATCCTGCAAGGTGGATGATGATATCAGCCTGTTCCAGGGCTTCCTTTTCTACTTCATTTTTGTGATAATTCCAGCGATAACGGGGATAATCGCCATTCACATGTCTTTCCCGGCTCAACCAAATCACATTGTATCCGTTTTTCCTGAGCATTTCCGAGAGCCTTCGCCCAATCACACCGGATCCACCGGTCACCAAGATTGTCTTCATTGTCAAACGATTGATTTATGGCTAAACAAATAAAGAGGGCAATTGTTGCCCTCTTTTACAAAAAAATAGATGGATTATAAGTACCTACCTCAATTCCATGGGTACCTCCATCAGCAAGATCTCAGCTTTTTCAGTTGCTTCGAGGATGAAACTCTCCGTGTCCCAGATTCCGTAGCCATCGCGTTGATGTAGAATCTGATCACCCACCTTTGCCTCACCGCTAATCAAGAAAAGATAAACGCCGTTGCCTGGTTTTTTTAGTTCATAGATTTTCTTTACCCCTGCGCCAAAATCGGCCAGGTGAAACCAGCTGTCCTGGTTTATCCACATGCCTGTATCTTCCTGATGCGGCGATACAATTTGCTGAAAATCGTCCGGTTTGGCATAATCAGCTATGTGCATCTGTCCATAGCGGGGCTTTACCCCTTTTTCCCGTGGGAAAACCCATATCTGCAAGAATTTTACCGGTCGGTCGGCATTTGCGTTGAACTCGCTGTGCGTCACTCCTGTTCCGGCCGACATTACCTGGATGTCTCCTTTGCGGATGATGCCGCCGTTCCCCATGCTGTCTTGGTGTTCAAGATCGCCCTCCAGAGGGATGGAGATGATTTCCATGTCGTTGTGAGGGTGTGTTCCAAAACCTTCGCCTCCTTCCACATGATCGTCGTTGATGACCCGTAATACCCCGAAATTCATTCGGGCACGGTTGTGGTAATTGGCAAAACTGAATGTATGGTTACTCTTCAGCCAACCATGGTCGGCATATCCACGGCTCTCCGCAGAATGATAGATCGTTTTCATAATAAAGTCTTTTTTATTGATTCTATTTATGAAGAACAACCAACCAGACTGGTTTGTTCATCGTCTGCTGCCGCTCATGGCGATCATGATGTAATAGAGGAGTGTAGCGAGAGAGCTGAGGGCTGCCACCACATAGGTATATCCAGCCCAGCGGAGGGCATCTTCAGCCTGGTTGTGATTGCTCACATCGGTGATTCCAGCACTGCTCAGCCAGCGCAAAGCCCTGTTGGTGGCATTCTTCTCCACCGGCAGCGTGATGAAGCTGAAGAGTGTGGTGAGTGCAAACATCGCTATACCGAACCAAATCAACATGGGGAAAGTCTGTATCATGATGATTCCCAAGAGCAGAACCCACATCACCCATTTGGAGGTCGAAGAGATGACCGGTACCAATGCCGAACGCATTTTCAGCGGGGCATATCCCTTTGCATGCTGCAACGCATGACCGGTCTCATGGGCGGCAACCGCAGCTGCGGCCACACTGTAGCTCCCATATACCGCCTCACTTAGGTTGATGGTTTTGTTAAGCGGGTTGTAATGATCGGTAAGGCGGCCTCTGACGGAGATTACCTGCACGTCGTAAATACCGTTTTCATGTAGCATCTTTTCTGCTACGTCCTTACCTGTCATCCCGTTGCGTAACGGAATTCTCGAATATTTCTTAAATTTGTTCTGCAGCATAGCCTGCACAGCCCATCCTGCAAGGGCTATCCCGATAAATATAATCCAAATAAATGCCATAAATTTATGTTGTATATCTGTTTAACATATTCACTGCGTCAAAAGTTTACTTGTCCACAAAGTGAATGCTTTTCAAAATTTGAATATGCAAAAATCATACCAAGGAATAACTCATTGTTATAGAGGCTGCAAAAAGGTGGTCGTTCCTCGCCATTCTATATCAAAACCAAAAAGAGAATTGTAAGTATGATACCCAGGCCGGTTAGTGCAAGTCCCCGTTTGCTCTTTCCTGTGCCAAATTTAAACATAAAAAAGGAAGACACTACAAGAAACAGGAGTAAAATACCGTAGATGGTATTAAGCAATGACAAACGATTGTTTCCTGTTATCTTATGCAAATTGACGAGCTTTTTTATGAAAGGTGGATAATCTTTCCGGCTAATTTTAGACTCACCTGTCGCGGCATTGTAGTATCCTTCTTTAAAATAAATCACATCTCCTTCCTTTTTCTCTACTCTAAAATTTCTAACAGCCAGTTGCTTTGCCAGATCCCCTTCCGCCAGGTTCTGTTTTAAAAGGAGCTCTGAGGTTTTTTCCTTTTTTAAAAAATCGGTATTTCGGTAAATGAGCAACACTCCACTCAATACATACACCAACGTCAATCCCAGGGTTAAAAAACCGATATCACGATGGAGAGCCCGCATGATGTAATAAAGACTCTTTCTGGATTCTTTTTTTTCCATTTTTACATGTTATATTTAATTTCAAAGACAAATTTAAGATGAAATTTCGAAAATGAAATTTCATATTCATTGATTTACAATATTTTATAGCTTTAGAAAAGAAATTTAGACGAGAAAAAAGAAAGTTTGAACGTGTATTTATACAAGTATGTCTACAAATACCGACGATTCATCGATTTATGTAAAGATTTGGGTTTTAGACATCATTCACATTAAGAGAAAAACAACACCGCTCAAAGTATCCCAAAAGGACACTTTGCGCGGTGTGGATAGATGTCACCTCCGTTCTAACGGATAATTGTCTGTGCCCTGTCGGGGCCGAGTGAGACAATGGCGATGGGCACACCCAGTTCCTCTTCGAGGAAGGAGATATAATTATTGAATTCTTCCGGAAACTCATCCTCCGACTGCATGGTTGTCATGTCAGTCTTCCATCCGGGAAGTTCTACATACTCCGGTTCAATACCTTCCGAAATATCGAAAGGCAGGTCCTCAGTTGTTTCTCCGTTGATGTTGTAAGCCACACAAGCCTTGATGATGTCGAAGTTGTCAAGCACATCGCTCTTCATCATCACCAGCTTGGTCACCCCACTCAGCATCACGGTATAGCGGAGCGCCACCAGGTCGATCCAGCCACAGCGGCGTGGTCTGCCAGTAACTGAACCATATTCCCTTCCCTGATCCCGCAGTTGTTGCCCGTCTTCATCGAACAACTCAGTAGGAAAAGGACCGCTTCCCACACGCGTACAATAGGCCTTGAAGATACCATACACCTCCCCAATCATCTTGGGAGCGATACCCAGGCCTGTGCAGGCACCTGCACATACTGTATTGGAGGAAGTAACAAAAGGATAGGATCCGAAATCAATGTCGAGCATAGACCCTTGTGCTCCTTCGGCCAGCACTCTTCCCCCTTTTGCCAAATGTTTGTTGATGAAATGCTCGCTTTCGATAATCTGGAAGGTTTTCATCTTCTCTATTCCTGCGAACCATTGCTCTTCCAGGTCGGGCAGCACGCTTTCCCAATCGGAAGGTTGAAGTTTTTCCTTGTGACGCTGTACTGCATGCTGGTATTTTTCCTCAAAATTGTGAAACAGATCCCCCACCCTCAGTCCGTTCCGACTCACCTTGTCGGTGTATGCCGGTCCTATTCCTCTTCCTGTGGTACCTATCTTGGCATCGCCCATCGCCTTCTCCGAAGCTGCATCCAGCAGCCTGTGCGTGGGAAGGATCAAATGAGCTTTCTTGGAGATAAAAAGCCTGTCGGTGAGCATGTGTCCGGAAGCTTCCAGTGCTTCCACCTCCTGTTTGAATAAGGCGGGGTCAATTACCACACCATTGCCAATGATATTAATTTTCCCTTGCTGAAAGATTCCTGAGGGGATTGATTTCAGGATATATTTTTCACCTTCAAACTCAAGGGTGTGTCCGGCATTGGGACCGCCCTGAAAACGTGCTACAATTTCATAATTGGGGGTGAGCACATCCACCACTTTTCCTTTTCCTTCATCGCCCCACTGGAGGCCTAAGATTACATCAACTTTCATATTTCATCTTATTTGTTATCGGTTTTATCACCTTTGCTGCGAGCCAGTCTCCTCAGCTCCATCTTTTTGACATGACTGCATTTGCTACAGATGCCATAAATGTACATACTGTAATAATTAACCGTGAATTTTTTTATTTTCTTCAACTGGGCCTGCGTGAGCAAGTCACTGTTTCTGGTCTCCCAGACCTGTCCGCATATGGTGCAGATCAAATGATCGTGGTTCTCATTCCCGTATGCCCTCTCATATTTCGACACATTTCCACCAAACTGATGCTTCACCACCAAACCGCAATCCAACAACAGATCAATGGTATTATAGAGAGTGGCTCTACTCACTCGGAAATTCACATCGATCATAGATTTATAGAGGGAATCCATGTCAAAATGACCTTTCGTTGTGTATATATATTCAAGTATGGCAAAACGTTCGGGCGTTTTCCGATGCTTGTGTATGGTGAGATATTCCATAAACTCATCACGCACCTGTTTTTTTAATTTCTGACTCCCGTCCATTGCTACAAAATTATTCCAATTTATTGATTAAACCTAACAATCAGCTCTTTTTCTTTTGATGTATCATAAACACAATAACCTGATATAGTGAATCTTACTTCACTGTTTCTGAATGATAAAAAAAAGCAGGAACACTCACTTCACTTTCATTGTGGTAAGAGTCCGAAACAGTGATATAATAATAAAAAGCTTGGTCATCATCGGGTACGAAGATTTTTATCGCGGGCTCACGTAAACCCACAGCTACAATATTTTCAGCCACCTCTGTACTGAGATCATCCGTGGTGCTCCTGTAAACATTGTATGTGACCCGCTCTCCTCCATTTTTCACTTCCCAGTTCAGCTGAAACAGACCATCTGGCAACTTTTCAGCCCTGAGATCATATGGTTTTGCTGGAATCGTATCGGAGAGCCAGCTCATCGCAGGAAGCTTTGCCGGATGGAGGTAGTATGCTTGCAATGCATGCAGAATACCTTTGGTGTTGGAAAGCAAATTGTCGGTACGAAAAAATGCCTGACCTGCTGTATTTTTCTGACGTGAGTAATTCAACTGATTGATGATATCCTGACTCGACCATCCCAACTCAATCATCTGATAAGCACCCAGTCCCGGCACCACGATCCGTCCGTTTCCATGACTCAACCAATCATCGACATAAGGATAAAAAAGCTGATCCTTATAATACATCATCGGGTAGATGGCATCATGTATACCACTACTCATCCACTTTCCGGCATCCTGATACACAGTTTCATAAGCGGTCCACCCGTGTCCGGAATTTCCCAAAGTTCTGTATCGCCCCAGTGGTGAACTGCTTACCTGTACCCATGGCTTTTGTTGTTTCACTCTGTCGTAGGCTTTTTTTACAAAACGGGTAATATTGTCTCTCCGCCAGTCGGCACGTGATTTACCTTTCCCATAAATCCGATACATCCCATCGTCGGGAAACTTTCCTCTGTTATCCGGATAACGAATATAATCGAAATGGATACCATCCACATCATACAGGGTGACGATCTCCTCCACGATGGAGAGCAGATAGTCGTCCGTTCTCGGATTGCCAGGATCAAGAAACCACTCCCCTTTGAATTTCTTAGACAGGGAAGGGTTCTTCTTGGTGACCGATGAAGCACCCAGGCTCTTTACATGCTTATCATTACCCAGTGGGTAAGTTACGATCCAGGCATGACACTCCAAGCCGCGCTTGTGACATTCGTCGATGACAAATGCCAGCGGATCGAACCGTGTTGCCCCCGGGGCGGTTTGCACCAGAGACGACATGGGTTCTATACGAGAATTATAGAAGACCTCGCCACGTGTCCTCGCCTGGAAAATTACGGTGTTAAAATTATTTTTCTTGAGATCATCCAGGATGGAAATCAATTCTTTTTTTTGCTCATTCTGGCTGGTTCTGTTTTGTGGCCAATCCAATCCATAGTTCGTTGTCAGCCACACAGCCCTAACTTCTGTGGCGGGTCGATCAGAGGAGAAGATATCTTGCGTAACAAACAATAAAAGGATGAGCAAAAGAATTATTTTGTTCATTAATTATATTCGATCTAAACTTTTTGTGCAAATATAGTACAAAAATATTGGTTTTTCACTGCCGGGGGAAGGTTTTCATGGCAATACAATACAACAGAAAAACAAGTCTCAGTAAAACGAAAAAACGCTCTTCCTTTCAGAAGAACGTTTTCTATATTTTGAGCGAAAGACGGGACTCGAACCCGCGACCCCGACCTTGGCAAGGTCGTGCTCTACCAACTGAGCTACTTTCGCAATATTTTTC
>CAZRRC010000092.1:0-8804 GCA_964602395.1 uncultured Proteiniphilum sp.
TTGGCTACACTGACTCCTGCTTGCTTGGTTCCGTAAATGAACACATTCACAGGCTTCACGGTACTGCCTATGATGGCTTCATAAACTTCCTTGATCAGAATACGGGAAATGATCATCAACAGTGTGTTGAACAAAAATATGGCAATAAAGGTAACGTTCGTCAGAGTAAAATCAGCGTGGAAGCGCCTTATTATCAAAACCGTCATGAATGAAAGGCTGTATCCCAATACCAGTGCGTACAGGATACGCAGCAAATCGGAGAAAGAAGAGAAACGCAGGATACCCCTGAATGTGCGGAAAGAGATGAAAGTAATCAAGTTAAAAGAGACGAGCACCAAACTCAATAAAAAGCCATCTCTTCTCACATCCAGTGTCAGGCCTTCGAAAGTGTATCTTACAAGATAAATGAAGAGGCATGAGAACAGGAGCATGAACAGATCCATCATAAGGATTAAAAAACGCGGTAGCACCCTTTCGGACAAAAATTTTTTTATCATGTTACTCATTAAAAATTAGCACTAGAACCAAATATCTTTTATTGCATCCGACAAATAAACAAAACCTCGTCCGTAATGTTATTCGCCGTTCAAAAACAGGGTACCCGAATTACTCCTTGTATTCTTCCCGGATGACGGCCTCACGCGAAGTTTTTCCTTTTTCAATCAACTCAATTCCCTTTTTAATTAGGGGATCCTCACGATAATACACCGCCCAAAAAGACTCTTCACCAAAGAAGTTGCGGACAATATAGGCATACATTGTGTTTTCCAACAATTCAGCTGACTCCTGAATATAATAGGGCCTTCTCCTGATGCCATTATTATCGGCAAAACTCACGAGGTTCAATAAAAGAGGTTGCTGCCTCAGATATTTATACATTCCCTGCCAGTTATCAAAATCGCTTAACCGCTCCCGGTAGGTGTCGGAATAGATCATGGCGTAACGTTCATCGAGCCGGCTATTTACCACGGCATTATAATATGAATTGACACCCGTGGTATCGCGGGCGACAAAGATATCAGGCATGATGCCATCACCACCATATACCGTTCTTCCTCCCAGCGTTTTATACGGTGAAAGGTGGTTCGAGGCTGTATCCACATTGACATAGTCTCCTTCCAGATAACGATTGATGGCATCCATCTCATATTCATCATATTTTCCTTTCTCGTAACCGCGTTGTATGGATCTTCCAGAGGCAGTGTAATAGCGCGCTACCGTAAGCCTTACCGCCGATCCATCTGGGAAGTTCCGTTGACTTTGCACCAAACCTTTTCCGAAAGTACGCCTGCCTATCACAAGCCCTCTGTCGTGATCCTGAATGGCTCCGGCGAGTATTTCACTTGCTGAGGCACTTAACTCATCGACCAGCACAATCACATCATCCTCCTTACAGGTACCCGAGCCATTGGCATAATTATCGATTCTCGGAAAATTGCGACCTTCAGCATATACAATCAGATCTCCTTTGTGTAAAAACTCGTTCACCATTGCTACCACAATATCAAGTGACCCGCCGGCATTACCTCTTAAATCAATCATGAAAGCGGTAGCACCCTGGCTTTTTAATTTGGAGATGGCTGAAATAAACTCACTGAACGTGTTAAAGCCGAAGTTTCTTCCCAACTTAACAAATCCTATTTTATTCGTGAGCATATAGGCTGCATTCACGCTGCTCATGGGGATATCACCACGCGTGACTGTCACTTCCACAAAGTGACTATCTCCGCGACTGATTCCCAGTTTCACCTCGGACCCTTTTTCGCCACGTAGCTTCTTCAGTACCGATTCGTTATCGATTTTCATTCCGGCAACCAGCGTATCATTTACCTTTACAATACGGTCCCAAGGCATGATTCCTGCGGCCTCCGAAGGGCCACCCGGGACAATGCTTGTCACGACAATGGTGTCTCTCAGCACGTAAAAGCTGACACCAATGCCGGAAAAATGACCTTCCAGGTCTTCGTTTACCCGCTTCATATCGGCTGCCGAGATATATTCTGAGTGGGGATCCAGTTGTTGAATGATACTGGGCAACGCATCCTCTACAAGCTGACGCATATTCACCGTGTCAACATAAGACTCCCTGACATAGTTTAATACGGCATCTATTTTGCCAGAGCCTTGCACAGCACCCGATCGGCCAAATTGGCCGTACTTGCTCCCGACAAATATACCCAGAGCAATACCAATGCCGATCCACAACGGAAGCCACGTCTTTACTTTTTTCTCTGCATCCATCAATATCCTTTTTATCTTTTATGTTTTCTCCACAGCAATCATCTCAATATGGGCTCTTTTTAAAAGATCAATGCCGTCGCTCAATCGATAGGCATCAGCATAAACCACCCTTTTAATCCCAGCCTGAATTATCAATTTGGCACATTCAATACAGGGTGAAGAGGTCACATAAAGCGTTGCACCTTCGCTGCTGTTATTGGAGCGGGCAACCTTTGTGATAGCATTAGCTTCTGCGTGAAGAACATAAGGTTTAGTCACATCATTTTCATCCTCACAAATATTTTCGAAACCCGACGGAGTACCATTGTAACCATCGGAGATGATCATCTTATCCTTCACCAGGAGCGCACCCACTTTTCTGCGTTTGCAATAGGAGTTTTCGGCCCAAATAAAAGCCATGCGCATGTATCGTCTATCAAGTAACTCCTGTTTGTCGTCGTTTTGTTTCATATCATTCTTCAAACTGCCTTTAGACTCATATCGAGACTCTTCACGGAATGCGTAATAGCACCTACCGAGATGTAATCCACACCTGTCTCAGCATACGAACGAATGGTATCGAATGTAATACCTCCCGAAGATTCAAGCTCTACGCGTCCATCGACTATTTGTACTGCACGGCGTGTGAGTTCGGGGGAGAAATTGTCTAGCATAATCCTGTCAACACCCCCTATTCGGAGGACGGTTTCAAGCTCCTGAAGGTTCCTTACCTCGATTTCTATTTTGAGTGATTTATTTTTTTCTTTCAGATATTTCTGTGCACCTCGAATGGCATTTTCAATTCCTCCTGCAAAGTCAACATGGTTATCCTTCAACAGGATCATATCGAAAAGTCCAATCCTGTGATTCTCTCCTCCGCCAATTTTTACAGCCTGCTTTTCTAACATGCGCATGCCAGGGGTGGTTTTACGTGTATCGAGTATCTTAGCCGATGTTCCCTCAAGCCGATCCACATAGGCACGGGTAATGGTGGCAATACCGCTCATTCGCTGCATCACATTAAGTACCAGTCGCTCTGTTTGCAGTATCGATTGCACGCTGCCCGAAACAACAAAGGCTACATCTCCCGGTTCTACAGAAGCGCCGTCATGCAAAAACACTTCCATCTCCAGACTTTGATCAAATTTGTGAAAGATGGTTCTGGCCACTTCCACTCCGGCCAGGATGCCTTTTTCTTTGATTAATAGCCTCGACTGTCCGGTCTCCCCCTCGGGTATACTGCACAATGTGGTGTGATCACCATCACCAATATCTTCAGCGAACGCCAGTTCAATAAGGTCACTAATTAATTTATGCTCGTCTGTCATTATCAAAATTTCGATATTACAATAAACACGCTATGTATCTATTTTGTTATAATTTCACCAAAAAATTATTACAAAAGTACGAAATAAACAGCTATATTTGTCGCTGGCAACAGGTTTTTTCTCTTATGGGGCTAATTTTCCCATCACTTCGGACGACAGGGCAATAGATACCTTTTCCACTCTCAAAAGGATGATCATAAATATAATTATTGAATGAATGAAAATTGTTTTGCTTTCTGTTGGAAAGACCGATAATATACACATTGCAGAGTTGCTCGAAGCATACTTGAAAAGGGTAAATTTTTACATTCCCTTTGAGATGATTGTCGTTCCGGATCCCAAGAACAGGAAAAACATTTCTGAAAGAGAACAAAAAATTGCAGAGAGCAGTTTACTCCTCAAAATGCTGCAACCGACAGATCATGTGGTGCTACTTGACGACAAAGGGAAACAGTATACCTCTACCGAGTTTGCCCTGTACATAGAAAAAAAGACACACACAATTCCAAAAAGGCTTGTCTTCGTAGTGGGGGGTCCATATGGTTTCTCCGAGGAAATGTATGCTGCTGCAAACGAAAAAATTTCGCTTTCCAAGATGACCTTCACCCACCAGATGGTGAGGTTGATCTTTATAGAACAACTTTATCGTGCAATGACCATCATACACAATGAGCCCTATCATCATGAATAAATTCTTATTTGCCGTACTTCTTTTTTTGACTGCCTCTTCTCTTAAAGCAGAAGATATCACCGGTAGCTGGCAGGGAGTGTTGGAAATACAACATACACGACTACGGATCGTCTTTCATATCAATCAGAACGATTCTACGTTGAGCAGCACCATGGACAGTCCCGACCAGGGAGCTTTCGGACTCCCCACAACGAGATGCTCATTCAGAGACAACAAGCTGGAAGTGGTAGCCACCGGCCTGGGTCTTTTTTACCAGGGTACCCTTCGGGGTGATTCTATCGACGGCACCTTCAACCAGGGAGGCATCCTTTTCCCGCTGGTATTAAGGAGGTTGGAAAAACCATTATTCAATCGTCCGCAAACGCCGCTTGAACCACTGCCCTATATTTCAGAGGAGGTGAGTATATCGAATGCGGACGAAAGCATCTCCCTCTCCGGCACACTCACGCTACCCGACAGCACAGGGCTCTTTCCTGCTATTCTGCTTATCGCCGGGAGCGGACCAAACGACCGCGATGAGACAGTCTTTGGACACAAACCTTTCCTGGTTATCTCAGATTATCTCACCCGCAATGGCTTTGCCGTGTTGCGATACGATAAAAGAGGCGTGGGCAAATCTACCGGTAATTTTGACAAAGCAACCCTCCGCGATTTTGCAGATGACGCCGCCCTGGCTGTGAACTACCTGAAGCAACGAAAAGAGATCGACTTCAAAAAGATCGGATTGTTGGGACATAGCGAAGGAGGCATTATAGCTCCCATGGTGGCTTCGGAAGATATGGGTATACACCTGTTGATGTTGCTTGCAGCACCCGGGACCAGCGGTATTGAAGTGGTTCTTGATCAGAACGAAATATCGTTGCAGCAACAACGAATGGAACCCGAAAACATCGAAAAAATTCAGCTACTGAACCGCGAAATGTTCGAGAGCCTGCTTTCCTGGGACGGCTCGGAAAGCCATAGAACAGCGCTACGCGACAAACTGCAGCACATCTGGGAGCAACTACCCATCCTGCTGACCATGAAAATAAATAAAGATGCTTTCCTGCGGGGACAGTTCAACGCAATGATCAAACCGGGCTACCGCAGTTTCCTGGCCATTGATCCGGTCACCTACCTTGAGAAGGTCTCCTGTGCCGTATTGGCCATCAATGGCGAAAACGATCAGCAGGTACCGGCCGTAAAAAACATCACTGCGATTGAAAGAGCATTGAAGGAAGGGGGAAATCATCAGGTAGAGACAAAAATATATCCTACACTGAACCACCTTTTTCAGGAAAGTACGACAGGCCGTACGGATGAATATGTCCAAATTGAACAAACAATTTCGCCTGAAGTCCTTTCTGACATCATTATTTGGCTAAAAAAAATGAATGAATAAGATAAACGTGTATATAATGGCAACAAGAAAAAAAATCCTTACGGTACTCTGGGTATTCATTGCAGCTATTGTAGCAGCATCGGTGACTGCACTGATCATTTTTCCTCAATGGAAAGGAATTTTCCTCGCGGGCATGGGCGGCTTCCTCATACTGAATTTATTGCTGTCGATGTTTTTCGTCAAACGGAATTTCAAGAATTAATCCATATACCCAAATTCAAAACGCAGCAGGTCAATCATCTCTGACTTCATCTCGTCATTGATTTCATTCAGTGATTCAATCTGCTGCAACACTTTTTCGGCATCTTCTTCAGAGATTCTACCCAGAAATTTTAAGGCATTCAGTGCCGATTGGCGTAGCAAGAGCGAATCGCTCTTCAAATCCTGTAATGCATGTTTCAACAACAATGATCCTGAAATTGATTTTATAACTTCAGGATGAACCATACAAAGCCGTGCGTAAAGCCAATAACCTGTATTTCGCACTTTTTCATCGGGGTGTTGTATCCAATCCACAACCAGTTCATTGGCAAATGGAACTTCCTGAAAAAGATTTTTGCAAGCCTGCTCTCTAAGCTCCTGATTTTCTATTCCTTTCGCCCACCGATTCGCTGTATCATGGTTCATTTCTTCGGCCGGATAAAGCATGGTAGCCAGAATATTTAACTCCCGCACCGGTTCCTTCCAAAGAAGTTCAGCAAGAGCTTTATCAGATTTGTATTTTGTTGATATCTCTCTGATCCGGGGTATTTTTACACCAAAATTCATCCGATAATTCAGTCCTTTGGCACGCATACTGGCTGCCACAACACCATCCATGGAAAGTCGCAAGTCGGTTCGTATTTGCCGCAAAACTGTTTCTATAGATTCTTCCACTTTTTTTTACTGCAAAATTACGCTAATTGGGTTGAATACCCACTTTTTTCGTCTATTTTTCGTTATATTTGTATCTATAAACGAAAAAACCTTGCAATGAGACTCTTACTAATCAGTAATTCTACCAATCCAGGTGAAGATTATCTGGACTATCCCAAGAACTATATCCGTGATTTCTTGGGTGAGAAAGCAAAGAACGCCATATTTATACCCTATGCAGCCGTTACCTTTTCATACGAGGCTTACGAAGAAAAAGTAAACAACCGTTTTGCTGAAGTAGGCCATCATGTCACCAGTATCCATCGTTTTATCAACCCGGTGGAAGCCATCGAGAATGCCGATGCCATCGTGGTGGGGGGAGGCAATACCTGGCAGCTGGTGAAAATGCTCCAGGAAAAAAAACTGATGAAAGCGATCCGGAAGAAAGTAAAAAAGGGAACGCCCTATATCGGATGGAGTGCAGGCTCCAACATTGCCTGCCCTACGCTGAGAACAACGAATGACATGCCCATTGTACAGCCGGAGAAATTTAAAACACTGAAACTGGTACCATTCCAAATTAATCCACACTATCTGGATGACAACCCGGCAAACCACGGTGGTGAAACACGCGAAACCCGTATACAGGAATTTATAGAGGTAAACAGAGAAGTATATGTGGTCGGCTTGCGGGAAGGCACCATGCTGCTGCTGGAAGGGAAGGAACTGGTGCTGATGGGTAACCGCAAAGCTCGCATCTTCCGATATGGACAAGAGCCTCAGGAGTTGTCTAACGAAGATGACTTCAATTTCCTTTTGCGATAATTATTTAATTTTCAAATTACTAACACAGCTTTTTCATATTGATGAGTTCACACCATTCAGCTATACAGCCGTCTACATCTTTATTTCAAAAGATCATCCACGACAATAGATCGATAGGAGTTCTCCTGATATTGTGCACAATTTCTTCATTGATACTAAGCAACTTAAATGCAACCGGCGCACATTACACCAACTTCTGGGAGATTTTAATACCCGGATTTCATCGGCTGCACCTGCCTCATACTATCGCGCACTTCATCAATGATGCTTTGATGACGTTGTTCTTTTTTCATGTGGCCATCGACATCAAACGCGAAGCCACATCGGGTGAGCTCTCCTCTCCCCGAAGGATGATGCTTCCGGCCGTCTCCGCCTTGTTTGGTGTAGCCATACCGGCATTGATTTTCATCCTGTTTACCGGAGGAACGATTTATTCACGGGGCTGGGCAATCCCTTCAGCCACTGATATCGCCTTTACACTGGGTATTGTAAGCCTTCTGGGAAAAGCCGTTCCCCACTCAATGAAAGTTTTTCTTACGGCGTTGGCCATCATCGACGACCTGTGTGCCATTCTCATTATTGCTATCTTTTACGGATCGGCACTGCATTTCGTATGGCTGCTGGCAGTCGTCCTGCTGGGGGGTATTATTTTTGTTGTGACCCGTCGTGTAGAGAAAAAAACGGGCACCATCCTCATGATCCTGCTAGGCCTCTGCATGTGGTACTGCATGTACCGATCGGGCATACATGCCTCCTTCGCAGGAGTAATCCTTGCCTTTTTACTTCCCATACAAAAACTGTCCACCATGGAGAGGAATCTCAGCTTCCCTGTGAACTTCATCGTGGTCCCTATATTTGCACTGGCAAACACCAGCATCGTCGTCTCATCCGCTGCCGTTGCAAGCCTTAGCTCTCCCCTCTCCCTGGGGATCATTCTGGGACTTTTACTGGGAAAACCTCTCGGCATTACATTTGCAGTTTATTTGATGACCAAATTCAAACTTGTGAGGTTGGGTGACAGGATAAACTGGGTACAGTTTATCGGCGTGGGTATCCTCGCTGGAATCGGTTTTACGATGTCAATTTTCGTGGCCATACTCTCTTTCCCGGAAAACGAAATGCTGCGCGACGTAGCGAAGCTATCTGTGTTGATTGCTTCAACCCTGGCTATGGTCATAGGCTATGCTTGGCTGAAGCTCTTCTCTAAGATTAAAGAAAAGAACGAAAGCAAGTAAAAGTGAGCAGCGACAGAAATGACTCTGCATACCATATAAGAAAAACCCTGACTGACTAAACATCAATCAGGGTTTTCTTTTATGGTACTCGGAGCGGGACTTGAACCCGCACAACCGTTATGGTCACAAGATTTTAAGTCTTGCGTGTCTACCATTCCACCATCCGAGCAGACCTTGAGCGGAAGACGGGACTCGAACCCGCGACCCCGACCTTGGCAAGGTCGTGCTCTACCAACTGAGCTACTTCCGCAATATGATACCTTTTACAT
>CAZRRC010000093.1:0-8595 GCA_964602395.1 uncultured Proteiniphilum sp.
ATGGATATTGAATTTCGGTATTTATATAAAAACAAGGGGAGATGCGCATTTAAAAACCAAAATGAAAAAGGTCTGATATGGAGTTTATCTTGATTTGGGAAATAAATGAACTGATCAGATTCGTATCAGCAAAAACAAAGAAAACGGCTACCATGTAGATTATCCCATAAATTCCACCTGTGATATGTGCCGAGTGGTTTATGCCACCAAATTGTTTTTTTTCGAGAGCAAGAGATATCAAAATGAATACAAGACCAAAGAGAAAGGCAGGCAGCATGATTGGTATAAACATGATACCCATAAAGTTCATCGGATTGATGAGTACATAGGAAAAAATAATGGCTGAGACTGCTCCCGATGCGCCGAGTCCGTAGTAGGATGAGTCGTTTTTATGCTTGAAATAGGTAGGGATGATTGAAACAAGGAGAGCTGAAATATAAAGAAAGATATAGCTGATGGCACCATTAGTCAGACCAAAAGCCGATTTTAAAACGCGTTCAATGTCCATCCCAAAAAAATAGAGAGTGAACATATTGAAAATTAAGTGCGTATAGTCGGCGTGTGCTACTCCATAAGTAAACAATCTATACCAGCCCCCCTGCTTTACAGCAGGAGGGTGAAATATAATTTTACTCAATAGCTCATCATCCTTGAATGTCTTGATGGATATGAGTGAGGTGATAATAATGATGATAGTTGTAATCATTTTTTAGAGATGCTTTCAAATCCGTCCCCATCATTCTCTAAATAGAATTCTTTTGATTTGATTTTACCTTGCTGATCTTTCCATGTAACCCGATATTTTCCTTTAAAACCTCTAAACTTAATTATATTGTCTTTTTCAATTTTTGTCGTAAGTTTGGTTTTCCATTCATTGTTAATTAGTTCACACAAAGTGAAGTAGGCCGGTTTGGGTTCCATTTCTTTTGTAAACAGACCCGAAAAGGATGGCTCACCAGGAGCGGCACCTCCATCAACTACATTCCACCAGGTAATGCCCATTGTATTGGGATAACTAAACCAAAGGCGGTAGAGATTTCTCGTGATCTCTGCCTGAATTTGTTTTCCTTCATCAGTACTGTTTGGTGCACTGACTGTTACCTCACTCACATGCAATGGCCTGCCTGAATCTGACATCAGATCCAGTCGTTCATATAATTTTGCAGGTGTTAGTATGTCCTTGCCATCTGCTATCAGTTTCGATTCTTCAGGATTAAAAATATGCATCTGCATTCCAATATTATCAATCCTTATTCCTCTGTCAATAAGATTTCGCACTATTTCCAGATAACGGCGGTAGAGCGGCATAGCCCAATGCATATCAGAATCATTGATATTAAAGATGACTGAATCCGGAAAAAATTTCATTGCCCATAAAAAACTTTTGTAGGTGTAATCATCAGGCATCATAGCACGGTTTGACTGATCAGTCGGTTCATTCACTACATCCCATCGTTGTACTCTGCCCTTGTAGCGATTTGCGAGGTCACGAATATGATCTTCGAAATAAGATTCCATCTCCTTCCGATTGTTCGGCATCCAATCAGGTGGGCCCCATTGAGGTTGTCCATAAATAATCGCATGACCATTCATATTAATTCCTTTCGACTCGCAAAAATCAACAACAGGATCCGTTGCTGGTCTCCGATACGCATATGAGCTGCCTGCTTCATATCTTGGTTTACCCTTAACCGGTTCCAGCGTTTTCCAGTAGAAAGGTACTGTTGCTGCATTAAACAAGCCACCAAATACATCTTCGTACTTTTTATTTAACTCCGGATTCCCTAAATCTCCAAATAAGAAAATATTACCGCCGAACAAAAAAGAATGAGTTATTTGCTCTATCTCTATTTTTGTTCCTTTAGGAAGATTTTCAAAATTAAGGATGGCGTCAGCTTTCCTGTATCTGTCAATATCAGAATCGATTTTTGACTGAACTTCCGGATTCCATATTTTCCAATAAGCTTCGCTCATCTGAGTAGCATTTTCCTTCTTGTTTTCAATTTGGCTAATTGTAAATGCTGGAGTAGGAAATACGGTCAAAATAAGCAATGTAAAAGTCAGTAAGATTTTTTGGTTCTTTATTTTCATATTTTTGTTCACTTGTGTCCCAATAAAATTGAGACGTTATTAATAATCAAATAAACTTAGCTCATTAGGTTCAAATCGTTCTGACCACCTCCCATTATTTGGACACAGCTAAATTAGAGTTTACCCTGTAATTTAGCACTTCAAATTCCACCTGTTCCGGTGTTCTGTCCTGCAAAGAACTATGTGGACGATAGCTGTTATAATCTCTTCGCCATGACTCAATTTTAGCCCTTGCATCTTGCAAAGATAAGAACCAATTTTTATATAAATACTCATCCCTGAAACTTCCATTAAAAAATTCTATAAATGGATTGTTAGTAGGTCTCCCAAGGTGAGAAAAATCCAACACCACTATATTCTCATAAGTCCAATGGTCTAATTCTTTTGAAATAAATTCAGGTCCGTTAACAACCTTTATTCTCTAACCACTGTATTTCTTCTTCCAGTTATAAAAAGTGGCTTCACTCTGTACATGTATATTGGCAAATTGAAAGAGTTTAACAGATGATTTGTAATGTCAGCAAATATAGTATTATAATTTGTGAATATGTTGTTTGATATTAACATTTGCTTATCTTTACTTTGTTTTGTTGTAGTCTTATGAAAAGTGTATTTTTTTTATGAAAAATGTCAAACCTAATTTATTCGAAATGAGAACTATATGCTTACTCTTTGGCTTATTTTTATTTAACCCAATTTTTTCACAGGAGATTGCTCATTTTACATTGTATTTGGATAAAAGTTATTTAAATACACCTGTATCCATAATTTTGGATAATACCAATAAATATAATTTCACGGATAAGGAAATTGTATTGTATGAAATATCCAACAATAAAGAGATATATGTACCAAGTCAGCTGGAAACAGGGAATAGACCAATTCTTTGGTTTATTCCCAATAATGTGTCAGGTGGAAAAACTGCACGTAATTTTGTAGTTAAGTTGACCGATACGGATCAGTCGGAGACAGCAAAGGATCAGTTTCAAATGAAAAAATCAAGTGGTAATCTGACCATATACAAGGATGCCAAACCTGTTTTAAGCTATAGATACAGAACCATGTATCCTCCTGAAGGTGTTGATCCATTGTATGAGAGATCAGGATTTATCCATCCTCTTTATTCTCCAAAAGGAGAAGTATTGACACGCGTGCAAGCACCTGATCATTATCACCATTACGGTATCTGGGGTCCATGGACTTTGACGCACATAGATGACAGAGAAGTTGACTTTTGGAATTTGGCAAAAGGTCAGGGAACAGTAAAGTTTAATTCTTTTTTGTCTGAAGTCTCAGGGGATGTATATTCCGGTTTCAAAGTTTTGCAGCAACACATAGACTTCGGAAACAAAGGAGAAGATCAAATAGCAATTAATGAGGTTCTGGAAGTAAGGGTTTGGCATGTCGATGAAAAAGTTTGGATTGTCGATTACACGACAACGATAAATAGCCCTCTGCCAAATGGAATTGTATTTGATGCATATCGATATGGAGGTGGAATTGGATTCAGGGCAACGGAGAAATGGGAAAAGAACAATTCAACTGTACTTACATCAGAAGGAAAGACCAGAGTAGATGCCGATGGAAGCCGAGCCAGGTGGTGTATTGTTGAAGGAGAAACGGATGTTGAGGATAAAAGATCCGGAATCTTATTTATGAGTCACCCATTTAACCAGCAGCACCCCGAACCAATGAGAGTCTGGTCTATGGATGCAAACGGAGGCAGAGGAGATCTTTATTTCGAATTTGTTCCTATTCGTCATGAACCATGGATAATAAAACCACATCGGGATTACGCACTATCATATAGAATGGTCGTATTTGACGGTGAACTGGATAAGGATACCGCCGAGGCATATTGGAACAGCTTTGCAAACACGCCAAAGACTGAAATTAAATAAATATGAACGTGAAAATTATTGTATATAATTTCAGTTGAATAACCTAATAAAAACTAATTAATTGATTTAATATGAAAAGGATAACAATTATTCTGCTGCTTTTTTCAGTGATATGTTCTTTTGGCTTTTCGCAATCAAAAGTTACAGCACTCCAGATAGGAGACAGAATTGATTTCAGTATTAACGGTAATTTTTTTACAAGCTATATTTTTCCCGATAATGAAAAATACCCTTTCTTTTATCCGGTAAATGGGCCATCCAACGCATCCGTAACATCCATCAGAAATGCAAACTATCCACATCACAGTTCTGTTTTCTTTGGATGCGACAAAGTAAATGGAGGTAATTATTGGCAGGAAGGAATTGATCGTGGACAAATTACCTCATTAAAGGTGAATATTTTAGAGTCCGGAGGAGATAAAGCTGTTATTGAAAACGAATGTATATGGCATAGAAAAGATGCAGATGCACCCATAAAAGATAAACGTTTAATAACTATTTCGTCACCTGCTAAAGATCAGTATCAGATTGATTTTGATGTTACGATGGAGATGTTGATGGATGTGAGAATTGACAAAACCAATCATTCTCTGTTTAGTGTTCGCATGGATCCCGATTTAGCTGTAATAAACGGAGGTACAATGATTAATGCTGAAAATCAAAAGGGAGAAAAGGCTACATTCGGGCAACCATCAGGATGGATGGATTTTTCCGGAGAGCGTTTAGGTAAAACAGAAGGTATCGCTATCTTACAACATCCTACCAATAAGTGGTACCCGTCTCCATGGTTTACCCGGGACTATGGTTTCTTCTCGCCAACGCCAATGTACTGGCCTGAGAATGGCGAATATATCTTTATTAAAAAGGGAGAATCCATTACACTAAAATACAGGATAATTGTTCACGCTGGTAACCATATTGAGGCAAATATTGCCAATGCATTTGAAAAATATAAATCAGAATAAATAAATTAATAACATGGAACGTAGATCATTTTTAAAGTCAGCAGTTGCAACTGCTGCTGGGACAATGATATTTCCAACAATCGTACCCGCTTCGGTTTTAGGAAAAAATGCTCCCAGCAATAAGATACACATTGGACAAATTGGAGTAGGAAGAATTGCTCGTTCTCACGATATGGCAGAAACTTTCATGTATGACCAGGCTCAGTTTGTTGCCGTTTGTGATGTAGATGGTAAACGCCTTGTGGATGGGAAAAAAATGGTTGATGAGTTTTATGCAAAAAAAACCGGTAAAGCTTCATACTCTGATGCAAAGATGTATGAAAACTATATCGATATGCTTGCTGATAAAAACATTGACGCAGTAATTATAAGTACTCCGGATCACCAACATGCTGAATTAGCTATACGTGCCGCGTTGGCCGGAAAAGATATATATCTGCAAAAACCCACTTCATTGACGGTAGAAGAAGGACGCCTTTTAAGTGAAGTAGTACGCCGCCAGAAAGTAATTCTTCAAGTAGGTACCCAGCAACGCTCTTCCAAACAATTTAGAGTTGCTGCCGAACTAGTCAGAAATGGTAGAATCGGTAAATTACATACCGTGAAGATCGGCTTGCCGGGCGACCCTTCGGGTCCTGAGGCTCCAGAAATGCCTGTTCCCTCAAATCTTAATTACGATATGTGGTTGGGTTCAACTCCTGAAGTTTATTATACAGAAATCAGGGTTCATCCGCAAAATAATTATGATCGACCGGGATGGTTGCGTTGTGAGCAATTCGGTGCAGGAATGATAACCGGATGGGGACAACATCACTTTGATTCTGCAGCTTGGGGTATGGATACAGAACTTACAGGACCCATTTCTGTAGAAGCTGTAGCACAGTTTCCTAAGTCGGGTTTATGGAATGTCCATGGTGATTTTATGGTAAAAGCAGAATATGAGAATGGTATAACTATGTATACCAGTGGAGGATATCCAAATGGTATCAGGTACGAAGGTACAGATGGATGGATATTCGTTTCGAGAGGTAACTACGTGGCATCGGCAAGTGATCCGGTAGACCAAAAAGCAAATGCACGTGCACTGGATGCAAGCGACCCCAAAATATTGACTTCAGAAATTGGTAAAAACGAAATTCATCTTTATGAGAGTGATAACCAGCATGGAAACTGGCTCGATTGTATCAAGACAAGGAAAGAACCCATTTCACCGATTGAAATTGGACATCGTGCATGCTCTGTTTGTCTGATAAGTCATATTGCAATGAAGGTTCCGGGTAAGCTTTTATGGGATCCGGCTAAAGAGAGATTTTTGAATAGTGATTGGGCAAACTCTATGTTGAGACGTCCCCAAAGATATCCTTATGGAACTGATTTCATCAAAATGTAAAAATAATGGGTATGAATAAATTATTTCACATATCAATGGTTGTGATCTCTTCTCTTTTGATGTTGTCCTGCAATGGGCAAAGCAAAAATGAGGCAAAAGGCTCTTCTCCTGTATTCACAGGTGAACCCGGTGAAATTAAACTGGTAGTTTTGAACCCCGGTCACTTTCACGCCAGTCTTTTACAGAAATTTTCAAATCCTCAGGTTAATGATACGGTATTCGTATATGCCCCCGAAGGAGTTGAGCTGAATCAGTATCTTGCGAGTATTGAGGCATATAACACCCGTTCAGAAAATCCCACAAACTGGGTTGAGATTGTTTATGCAGGAGAGGATTACCTTGAGAAAATGTTAAGCGAGAAAAAAGGGAATGTGCTCATTTTGGCAGGTAACAATAAAAAGAAGACAGAGTATATTTACAAAGCCATAAATGCCGGTTTTAATGTTCTGTCTGATAAACCAATGGTAATTAACAGGGAAAATTTTCACTTGCTGACTTCTGCTTTCGACAGTACAGCTGTCAACAATGTTTATCTCTACGATGTGATGACCGAGCGTTACGAGATAATAAACAGCTTAACCCGTGAGCTCGTGAGTAACAAAGAACTTTTTGGAAAGTTGCAGACCGGCACACCCGATGATCCTGCAATTGTGATGGAGAATTTACATCACTTTTATAAAGAAGTATCAGGTGTTCCTCTGGTCAGACCGGCTTGGTTTTATGATATTGAACAACAGGGAGAATCTATCGCAGACGTAGGCACCCATTTAGTTGACCTTGTTCAGTGGCAATGTTTTCCTGACGAGGTGATTAATCACACCAGTGATGTAATTATATCTTCTGCGAATCATTGGCCAACCAGAATCACACTGGAACAATTTTCTCGTTCCACAGGACTGGAAAGTTTTCCTGATTTTCTTCAAAAATATGTAGATCAATCTTCTTTAGATGTCTTTGCAAACGGAACCATCAATTATCAACTGAAAGGGGTTAATGTTTCTGTCATGGCGCTCTGGAATTACGAATCAACAGATGGAGGAGGAGATACCTACAATGGGTTAATCAAAGGAACAAACGCTTCCATTGAAATCGTCCAGAATAAATCGGTTGATTATACGAAAGAATTATTTATTCAGAAGGATAAATCAATTAACGAACAGAAATTCGATGACAACATCGCAAAAGCTGTAACTGAGTTGCAGAATTTGTATCCTTATGTGTCCGCTGAAAAGGTTTCAGAAGGAAAGTACCAGATTATTGCACCCACAGAGTTCAGAAAAGGTCATGAAGATTTTTTCGGAATGGTAGCCGATAAATATTTTGGGTTTCTCGTAAACCGCGATTTACCTGAATGGGAAATTTCTAATATGATTGCCAAATATAATACGACAACCAGTGCTCTTGAATTAATAAAAAAGCAGGACTAAGGATCTGCCTTTTACTGTGAATTATTTTTTTTCAGGTTGTGTAAATTAAACTGCGTCAGGTTTTATTTTTATTGTTAATTCAATGCCATTTTCTAATGGGTAATGCTAAAACCTGAGTTTTAGTTGGTAAAAAACGGTTAGGAGTCTGCCCCCTAATATGTGAACTTCCGCGACTGGATGGTGATACTACATAAAATGTATATACATATTATGTAGTATCATTTTATGTTATTACAAATAATGTATTTTATTTGTAGCAAGTAAATTAATTGCAGAGTTGGTAGATAACCATCCTTATTATGCACAGCAGTTGGCACAACAATCTTGGTTGAGAACAAAGGATGTGTTAGACAACAAAGCTGGTAAAATTTCATTCCAAGACCCCATATATGCCTATTGGCTGAAAACGCAATATTTTGGAAAATAAATTAGTTTTAAAGCAATATCACTAGTATCCCATTAAAATTGGGACGTTATTAATAATCTAAACTTATTCAATATATAACTTCTTCAAAGTCGAGAGGATAGATAACCTTTACACCCAATTAGCCAACAGGCTCTGAACGAAGATCTTTAAGTTTCACGCCAAGCAATGAGCCACTTAAAATATATCTATATGAACCTTCATCTACCAAGAATTTAATGGCTGTAATAATTTCCGGACATACTTGAACCTTATCAAAAAAGATTAATGTTTCTCCTTTAATCAACGGTTTGGTTGTTATAGCAGAAAAATATTTCCACTTTTCCGACACTGTCCAATAAATTGTAAGTGGTATACTTTTCTGCCGAAATGTGTAGAACTTTCTCATTAAATATAT
>CAZRRC010000094.1:0-8586 GCA_964602395.1 uncultured Proteiniphilum sp.
TATTCTTGTGGTATAGGCTCAGATTTATTGTGGGGAAAATACGAATTCGCCATGAGCTATACGTACGATGAAGAAACAAAAATAATTTCTGCAACTATAGAGGGAGTAACAGATTACATTGAAGTAGTGGAATTAACATCCTCATCCCTCACGTTAAAGAATCAACAAGAATATCAAACCCTATCGAGGGTAAATACCAAAAAAGATTTTGCTCCTGAATCGATCATTGGCTTGAGATTCGGCAGATCAACAGACAATTATCATTTCATAAGTGAGAACAAAATGGAAGTAATAGATACCTGGGATGACTATTTTAATACAGAGATACTAGGTGAACCTTCTTACACTTATACGAAAACAGGGAAAAATACGGCCAATCTCAAAATGCAGTACAAAGTAACGAGTCAATATTTCGATATAGGAGTTGAGGAAAATGCTGTATTCGATCTAAACTTATTTTTTAGCATACCTACAATTGGAATAATTGAGTCGGGAAGCTATAAATCCAGTGGCATGAGCTACACCATCGTTCATGGTGAATGGATTGAAGATGAGCCATTCAATCGAACCTTCGATTGTTATGCCGACGATTTTATCCTAAGATAATATACACTTGTAAGCCACCCCGAGACTGTGAAGTAAACTGTGGGTTGTGTAGGTTGTGTAAATTAAAGGAGACTGTAAAGTAAACTGTGCCAAAGAATAAAACTACTTCCACACAACAGTTTACATTGCAGTCTCCAAGGCTGTTTAAAAAAGAATGTTCAATATGCCTTGTCAAGCTTAGTCAGGAAGCTCACAGAATCATCTTACATTTATTTAATTGCCTCCCGAAGCAACAATAAATGATAAACCCGCAATAAATAGGATGAACATGGCAATTAACATCGTGTTAACCACTTTGGAACTTCCCTTAAATTCTTTCCAGATAAAGATTCCCCATAGCGCTGCAATCATGGGTGCTCCCTGTCCAAGAGCATAAGAAATTGCCGGACCAGCCTTACCTGCCGCTATATAACTTAAAACGGTTCCAACTCCCCAAATAACACCGCCTAATATGCCAACGGAGTGTGTCTTAAGGTTGCCTTTAAAATAGTGAGAATAGCTGACTTGCTCTCCTACAAAAGGCTTCTTCATTACAATGCTGTTAAAGATAAAATTACTTGCTAAAATTCCTATGGAGAATATAA
Source organism: uncultured Proteiniphilum sp. (assembly GCA_964602395.1). Classification (GTDB taxonomy): domain Bacteria; phylum Bacteroidota; class Bacteroidia; order Bacteroidales; family Dysgonomonadaceae; genus Proteiniphilum. The sequence continues at coordinate 1,191 of CAZRRC010000094.1, forward strand.
AGAAAGCACCATATGGAGTCAACAAACCGGCTGTGGGATTTTCAAGACTATTTAAATCCATCGCTGCTGCCACAAATCTATAGAAGAACGACATTAAAACACCTGCGACAATTGCAATGATAATACCTTTCTTCTTTGTTTTTTTCTCTTCTGATCCTGCTGTCATTTTACCGGATGCAACGCCATTTAAAATGATTGCAATGACAACTAAAGCGACTCCCAGAAATAGAATGATCGGATCTCCCTTGGGTGCGCCAAAATAATTAATAAATACCCCCAAAACGAGTGCAAGACCTACCCCTACAGGAAAAGCCACCGACATGCCGGCCAATGATATGGATGCAGATAACAATATATTGGACCCATTGAAAATAACTCCTCCAATAAATGCACTCCAGAAGTTCTCAGAGCTTACTTGAGATATATCATCCACAAAACTTCTACCAAGCTCTCCACTACTACCTAATGTAAAACCGAACAACAATGAGATTAAAACAATTCCAATCACATAGTCCCAATAGAAAAGCTCATATCGCCAGGTTTTGGCGGCCAACTTTTGCGTATTTCCCCATGATCCCCAACATAACATGGTTATAAGGCATAACAATACTGCCACAGTGTAATTTTGTACGATAAACATAAGATTTAAATTAAATATTTTTATTCAAGAATTTCTCTACTTCACTTTCATATGGTATCGAGGTCTGTGCCCCCATCCTGGTAACACAAATGGCTGAAGCTGCTGAAGCAAACTGCATTGCCTGGCGCCAACTATGTCCTTTACTTAGGCCTGCCGCCAAAGCGCCACAGAAGGTGTCACCGGCAGCAGTCGTGTCAACAGCATCCACAGTAAATGCAGGTACGCTCAGATATTGTTGATCATTCTTTAAAATCGAGCCCTTTTTACCCAAAGTTAAAACCACAGTTTTTGCTCCCAAAGATCTTAATTTGTCGACTACAGCCTCTTCTCCAATAGAGGATATACTTTCACCGGAAATTAACTCTGCTTCGGTTTCATTTACAACAAGAATATCAACTTTACGCATGATATCATGATCCAAAACTACGGCTGGAGCAACGTTTAACATGATCTGTTTATTGTTGCTACTGGCAAAATTACAAATATATGCCACCGTTTCATATGGTATTTCCATCTGTAAAACAAGTAGATCTCCTTTCAGAATTTCAGCTTCTATCTGCTTGATATATTCCGGTTTAAGTTCATCATTGGCACCCGGAATGATGACAATACTATTGTCTCCTTTGTTATCGACCCATATCATGGCCACTCCCGATGGAATATCCTCAACGATCAATGACAAGGATGCATCTAAACCTTCTTTTTTATAATAATCGATTGAGTTCATTCCATTCAGGTCATTTCCCAAACTTGTGATGAATTTTACATCTCCACCCAGTCTATGTGCTGCCAGAGCTTGATTGGCTCCCTTGCCTCCCATTACTTGCAGATAGGAAACTCCCTTTATGGTCTCTCCAATTTTTGGAAACTCATTAATTTTTGCAATCAAATCGGTATTCGAACTGCCTATAACGACGATCTTACTCATAAAATTTATTTTAATCTATAACTATTTGACGATATCATGATTTTTGGACTTTTTGCTTATCAAGTTCACAAAATGTTGCTTTATATTTTCAGCTTGCAACGAGTCAACTTTTAAATATTGGTGATTTCCATTGATGTCATTTTTAAATGAAGATGAACCATTCTCATGTATGGAAATATAACCAGGAGATGAAATGTCAAAAAATGAAGGCCCCTCAACCGCGTATAAAACGGAAGTAAGATCCCATGTGGGTCTATCGTAAGGCATTTCTAAATAACTCTTGTAAGCTTCCACCATGGGATGTTCAGGAGCCCATCCAAAATCATTCTCGATACTTTTTGCAGAATATTTAATTTGAAGTCCTACTTCAAAGGGAGAGGTGATGATTTTGGTAGGCCATTCTTCAAAGACTCTCTTTGCAGCCGCTATATCTTTGACTACGTTATATTCATGCAGATCCGGGTTATTAAAACATGCTGCCATGTTCGACAAATATGTAACTTTTTTAGCAACAAGTTCTTTCCCATTAAGAGGAGAAAAATCATCGCCAGGGGTTGCTAACAAACGAGATAAATTGGTAGAAAAACCGACAGAAACTATCACAACAGAACTGTCCGGCTGTTTTGACAATATTTCTCGATACAAATTATGTGCTTCAGGTAATTTTGCGTAATCCAAATGAGAATGATTAAACATCGGTTCTCCTTTATCATTTTTTAAAAGTGAAACACTTTTAGCATAATTAACTGCATCATTCTCAATATCTGCACCATCACGAACAACGCCAATGGGTATATCAGAATAACCGTACCATGTATTCATAATATCAGCGAAGATGACAGGATACTCCCCATTTTTGTTGATCATAATGGCCAATAATTCAATCTGATCCATGTCTAAATATTTATAGAGCATATCTAGCGCCAAAGCATCGTCCACATCATTGCCCATATCGGTTTCAAATATAACTTTTAATGGACCTGAAGCAATTTCTTCATTTTTTTTATTATTTGACACACAGCTTGATATCAAGACTAAAAGCAAAACAAAAAATAAACTGGCATTTTTTTTACACATAATTTTCACTTTATAAATTAATACTTCCTACACGGTTACAAAATTATTCACAAATTACATTTGCGCAAACGTTTTCGCAAATTATTTATGTCAAATTTTTAGCATTCCTGTTTTTTTGTTTACTTTGTCAAAACTAATTGGTGAAAAAAGTGAATCATAAAACGAACATTACCGATATTGCAGAAAAATCAGGATACTCAATCACCACTGTATCAAGGGTTTTAAATGGACAATCCGAGAAATACAGAATTAGTATCTCTACGCAAGAAAAAATAAAAGCTACGGCCAAAGAACTTAACTACACCCCGAATGAGTTCGCTCGAAATCTAAGGACAGGCAAAAGTCAAACGATTGCGCTAATAGTTCCTTCACTCAAAAACCCTTTTTTTTCAGAAATAGCAAGTGTCATTAATTTAGAGGCAGGGAAATCGCACTATATTACGCTCATCGGGGATAGCGATGATGATATAATCACTGAAAAAGAAGAGGTTAAACAACTTTCATCCAGAAATATAGATGGAATGATCATTGTTCCGTGTGGAAATGAGTATGATCATTTACTAAATGTAAAAGAAAGTGGAACTCCTATAATTTGCATAGATAGGTATTTCAACAATCAGGAAATATCTTATGTATCATCTGATAACTATGATGGCGCCTATACAGCCACTCAATATTTAATTGGTCAAGGACATACTCACATTGCCTGCATACAGGGAGTAAAACATTCTCTCCCAAATATAGAAAGGGTAAAAGGGTTTAAAGATGCAATGAACGACAATCGTTTAACGACATATACAGTTACAGGTGATGATTTCAGTGAACAAAACGGATATTTAGAAACAAAACTACTGTTACAAAGTAGCAAACGACCTACAGCTATTTTCGGATTTAGTAATACCATTACAATGGGAGCTTTAAGAGCTCTAAAAGAAGAAAATATATTAATTCCAGATGAAATTTCCTTATTGACTTTTGATGATAATCCCTATCTTGACTACATTGAACCTCCTCTGACCAGAATATCACAGCCCATTGAAGAGATTTGTAAAATTGCAGTCAAGCTATTAATATCAGGAATTCAAGAGCAGGAATTAATCGCAAAAAAGGTTTTATTAAAAACAAGATTGATTGTAAAGGACTCTGTCAGGAACATGAATAACAATGAACTTTCAAACTTGCTTGAGACAAAAATATAAAACCTTCTTAGATAAAAAAGAAGGAATTTTATAGAAGAGCGAGTTATACATCGCCTGTCATAACTTTTATCTGAACCTAAATTTATCCGTTACAAATCCTGTAATTCTCCAGATTTATTTGGACTTTATTAGGACTATATTAGGAGCATATATGGAGAAGTAAAGGAAATGCTCTGGGGAATTTCTTCAAATTGTCGGGACTTGGGGGCGTCTGATTATTTAATTTGCAATAAAAGGAGCTTTTCTGACAAACGTTTTATCTGATAGCTGGCTGATGAGAAAACAAGCCAAATCAGTGGATTTGCACGACGGATGCGCATGGTGAGTTTACATTCACCAACGTCTACAGCGTAAACAAGATGATGAAAGTCTCCGTCGACGGGTACAGTCTGGCACGGAGATCATTCAAGCCAGCTCATGAAATGAATTATTCGGTCCTTCCAGTATATGCATCAACGCCAGATTTGCTTAATGGCTGTGCGAAGAACTTCTCGGCAGCTTTGTCGATTTCGGCAAGCCATGGCTGTCCTCCTCCGGCGGATTGGACCACCCAGAGCTTAAGCTCTTTCTTGTGCCAATTGACGGAACAGTTGGTACCCCAGGCACCACCATGACCAAACCAAGCGTCTTCGCTGTCCTGTTCCGGTGCTGACAAGCCGAGGGAATAGCCACCCAGACCCTTGGGACGGGTGGAAAGAGCGAGAAGATTCTTCACGGTTTCTTCTTTCAAGATGCGCACGCCATTCTCTCCCAAGCCAAGATTCATCAGCATCTTATAGAACTTCAGCTGGTCATTGGCGGTACTCCAGAGACCTGCACCGGCAGAAGCAAATACATGGGAGTCATTATAAGGCCGTTGCTGCCATCCCATTTCTTCACGCCACTCAGCTGGAGCATTCTCTTTGGTCTCATAGAGTTCTATTTTGTTCTCAAGCTGTTTGTCGGTAGGCCAGAACCATGTGGACTTCATTCCCAAGGGATCAAGCACCTCCTGCTTGAGATATGCCTCCCACTTCATCCCTGTGACGACTTCAACGACAGCTGCCCCAATGTCAATTCCCGTATTGGAATAAAGCTCGCGGGTACCGGGCTCGAACATGATGGGCGATGCGGCGGCGATGGAGGCTGTCTGGCGAAGAGGAGCTCCTCCGGACCATCCGCCACCCCTGACGTCGGAGCGCTTGGCACTAATTTCGAAGGGGAAGCCTCCAGTATGGTTGAGCACCATACGGACGGTAAGGACGTTCTTTGCCCTATGAAGGGTCTTGACACTGTCATTTGCTGCTTCCAACACCCATAATTCCGCAAACTCCGGAAGATACTTTGAAACAGGGTCGTCGAGTGAAAGACGACCCTCTTCCACCAACTTGGCGATTGTCACTCCGCAGAATCCTTTTGTCTGTGAACATTGCATGAATACATTGTCCATCTTTATTGGGCGCTTTTCTGATACGTCGGCATAGCCTATGCAGCAGGTTTCCTGCACGCCGTCCTTGTAGAATACACTAATGGCACCGGCCAACTGACCACTGTCCACGTAGGGTTGCAGCACTGTTTTTGCAAAACTTGTCTTGGAGTCTTTTGGTTCATTCTTGGCTGTAGCTGATATACAGATCACTGCAATCAGCAAAAAAATCGTTTTCTTCATGTTTTTATGATGATAATTGGTTTATTCTGCAGAAGTAATCAATTAAGAGCAAACGCTTATGTTATTTTATATTATATAATCATCGTTTTGCAAAGATACTGTTTTTCCTAAAACAATGTTCTTCTGCCCATTTCTTATCAGATCATCCGTCAATGATTCAAAGATATCCAGAAGGTATCTGAAGAGTTGGCGGTAAGGTAAAACATGTTGCTCTGGGTTGACTTGCTATCTGTTTCAACAGGTGGGGACTGCTTTGCAAGTCACCCGGGGCAGCACGGCAACTGGCTATTCGATTTCCGGATGGGTTGACACTTTCATTTAATTTGTTGAAAATAACAGAGATTCAAAAATTTTCTTTAGTTTTGTGGTGATCAACACAACGATGGCGAAGCGTTGAAACATTGGAATGTAAAGCGAATATGGGGTCGGATAGTATCATGAGTAAAAATTTATCTACAATCATGCGTAAACACATCTTTATATTACTTTTAGCAGTCTCGCACATGGCCATTTTTGGCCAGCAGTATTCCCGTAAAACCGTAATTGTGGGCGAAGACACATTTTTACCTTATATAAAGGGTAAAGTTGTAAACAGAATACCAGAAAATGATATAAATTCTCAAAAAATATTTACCATTTTACGGTCACTTCCGAGTGTAAACACTCCACAAGGCTACGAGGTGGAAGCATACAGCGACGGAACCGGTCGCATGTTGGTACTGTACTTTATGCCCTATCTGCTGGACGAAGGAGAAACGGTGCGCAAGCCGGGAAGCAGTATCAGTTTTTATTTCAATGATATAGCCTCTATTCTCAGACAACCATTGCAGCCAGGCATTGACGAAATTTTCACCTCACCCCTGAAGACCGGTGATTTTATGGGCTTTCCCATTTATGAACACGAAGGACGTGAAAACACCGCAATTTACAAAGGCAATGCACCATTATTCCTGCCTGTTTCGCAAGAAGAATATCTCAATGCGCTGATACAATACGAAGAACAGAAAAAAAAGGAAAATGGCAGTCCGATTTCTATTGATGACAATTCGAAAGAGATTGAAAAAGCATATCAGGAACTACTGAAAACCGATAAGGTAGCTGCCGAGGAATTCAGAAAAGAAATGGAAAGCTTCCAAAAAGATTTGGCCCAAAGTAACACCACAGACGATTTGACATCTTCCTACAAGAAGGAATTAGCGCACTTATCGCCTGCCGAAAGAAAAAAGCAAGCACACTACGCCCTTCATTCAATGGAAGAAGAGTACGGTAACTTTTCGGGACTTGTTCCCGACAACGAAACAGAAAAAGCTCAACCATTGGTTAAAGCGAACGACAAGGCAATATCCAAAAGCACAAATGGTCCTATTCGCTTAATAGTTGTAACATGGAAACTGAGCAACGACGAACATCCCTATTCGCCACATCATGACCAACCTCAAGACAAACCCGGTTACACACTTACCGATGACAAGATGCATGAAATCTTGCAGAATCAAACAATTTGGAAAAGGATTATTCAAGAAGTAGAATAAACAAACTCAACCGCACCAAATAGAAATAATGCAGAACTTTAATGCTAAAGCCCTGATTAACCAATTTCTTCAAGGGGAGCTCAACAAGTGGCGCATTCAGTACGCCAAGGTGGCGGTCTACTCCTTACCGGACTCGATACTGATCAACAAAACCACGACTGATGAGCACGGTGAATTTGCATTCACCAACGTCTACAGCGTAAACAAAATGATGAAAGTAACCGTCGACGGGTACAAAGAAACCGCATTCCGCGCTTTGCCGGAACAAGATGTCAAGCTCTGGGATTCACTTCTCGGACATGCTTTAAATACATTTAACTTCAACAAATGAAAAAAAACGCTTAAAGTGAAAAAGATATTCATAAAATTAAC
>CAZRRC010000095.1:0-8118 GCA_964602395.1 uncultured Proteiniphilum sp.
TTGAAAAATGCAATAGATTCTGAATAAATCAGTCCTTTGTTGCTGAGGGGAAGAGGCCGTTTCATCATAAAACATGAGAAGGCCTTTTTTTGATACTTCGCTGGTATCCCTCCGTTACCCCTCCGTTACCCCTCCGTTATCCCTCCGTTATCCCTCCGTTATCCCTCCGTATATGTATAAGGAGATAGCGACCCAATACCCTTCCATTACCCTTCCATTATCCGTGCAAAAAGCTATTTCTTTTGTATTTCAGGTTGCCGAAGGAGGCTGCACATTCCACCAAAAAAAAGCTGTCTCAAAAATTATTTTGAGACAGCTTATACCGCAAAGATTGGTCGTTACAGTAAAATTTTCATCACCGGCTGGCCTTCCTGTAGCAAGCTGCCCTGTGTTGCATAAATTTTATATATCTTCCCCGCATAATCGGAGATGATGTCATTTTCCATTTTCATCGATTCCAGCACAAACAGTTTGGCACCTCTGCTGATTACATCTCCCTCCTCAGCCACGATCTTCATCACTGTTCCGGGCATGGGACTTAAAACGACATAACCCTCGGGCTCTGCTTCTGTCTCAATGGTTGTGGACGAAGTTTGCAGGGTGGATCCGGAGATTTCTTCCACGGACTGATGCCGTGCAAACTCTTCTTCTCTGATTTTCCTGAGATAATTGGCTGCCACCGTAGGAAAAAGCTCTAGCAACAACACTTCTTCCTCGTTTTGAGCAAGCTGCACATCACCCCATTCGGGAAGCACCGGGTTCTCCTGCTTTGTGTACTTCGATGTGTCGTAAGGAACCTCCAGCGGTGAGCCTGTAATCTTCTCACGGAAGTCGGGATTCACCGGCACGGGTGTTTTCCCGTATTCTCCCTTCACCAAAGCCACAAACTGATTGGAAGCATTGGCATACTTGTCACGTCCGTTCTTCAGGTTCAGAATGGAATTTACTGCCTGAACACCCACGATCTGACTGGTGGGTGTCACCAACGGCGGCAAGCCTGCATCGAGACGTACACTCGGAATGAGCTTCATGGCATCTTCCAGAATATCAAGCGCATTGAATTGCTTCAATTGAGCTACCATGTTGGTATACATGCCACCGGGGATTTCGGCATTTTTTACTTTCTCATCGGGCGAAGGGAAATTAAAATATGCTTCAATGGCATGACAAGCAGCCAACAAATCCGATTCTCTGTTATTTTTGGCTGCAAGGATGGCCTCATCGAACAGCCGATCGACGTGTGTCGGCAGCACATCGTAGAGTGGATTAAACGCATTGGGAAATTGCTTCACCGTATCAAACGCGTCCAACTCTTTGCGTATATGCAACAACTCGGCATTAATTTTTGCTACTGCCTCCATATTTACGTCCAACTCTATACCCAGTTTCTTGCAGAAGAGATAGACGAGTTCAATGGCGGGAGCCGCTGGCCCCCCGGAGAAATACCATATGTTCGTGTCAACTACATCCACACCGTTTACGATGGCCGAAAGTACTGAACCCAAGCCATAGCCCGGTGTACAGTGGGTATGAAAATCGATGGGCACGTGCAATTCTTTCTTGAACAGAGAGACAAGTGCTGCCACGCGCGAGGGCGGAATCAATCCACTCATATCCTTGATGGTAATCATATCGGCACCCATCGCCTCCATCTCTTTGGCTGTCTGCAAAAAATAAGCGTCGGTGAAAACAGGTTTGTGCACAGGATGTGGCATCTCATTTTTTTTACCTGTCAACCGGGCAAATAGTCCACTCTTCTTTACTGGCTGTGAAGGCTGTTCGTCATCATATTTGGGATCAATGGTATAACATACCGCACAATCGGCCATACCTCCATATTTTTTGATGGATTTCACGCTCGAACGGATGTTGTCCACATCATTCAACGCATCGAATATCCGCATGATATGAAGACCGTTGGAAACTGCATGCTTAAAAAAACCATCGATAATTTCATCTGGATAGGGAGCATAACCATAAAGGTTTCTGCCTCTCGACAAAGCGGTCAGGTGCGACGTTCCACCCACACCCTGATAGATCTTTTTGAGCCTATCCCAGGGATTTTCTCCCAGAAAACGCATGACAGAATCGGGGACAGCGCCACCCCAGACCTCCATAGCGTAAAAATTGGCATCCTTGTAAAATGGCAATACCCTATCAACCTGCGACTGGTTCATTCGGGTGGCGAATGCTGACTGTTGCCCGTCTCTTAATGTCAGATCCCTGATTAAAAGTTTACGTTGCATGTAAAGCGGTTTTAGTAAATAGATTAATACAATAAAACTCTATCAATTACTCACAATAGTATGATTTAGCTACCTGGTTTTTTTCATTTTTATTACGATGTACAAAGTAAAGAATTAAAAATGAATAAGAGATTGAATTACGGAAATTTTTCATTAATTTGTTTTGCATGCATAAAAAAAGGCATCTTGAAGAAGATGCCATCACAACAAAATGATCTGACCGACCTGGGACAAGCCACGTCAGTCGAACATTTTCTTGAACTTATTAAAGACACTTTTGCGTGCAGAGGCAGAAGGAACGAAGTTCTCCGACTTCTTCATTTCCTCCATCAACTTTCGTTCTTTTTCACTCAGGTTTTCCGGAACATAGACATTCACGTTGATCAGTTCATCACCTTTCCCATACGAGTTGACCGAAGGGAGTCCCTTGTTGCGTAACCGGAGCACCTTCCCCGGCTGTGTTCCGGGCTCAATCTTTACCTTGGCCACTCCATCAATGGTAGGTACCTCCACGGTTCCTCCCAATGCAGCCATCGGGAAACTGAGAAACAGGTTATAGATCACATCGTTTTCGTCGCGGATCAGGTTGGGATCTTCCTCCTCCTCGATCACGATCAACAAATCACCGTTGATGCCACCCCGGCGGGCAGCATTCCCTTTGCCCGACATGGACAGCTGCATTCCTTCGGCCACACCGGCAGGTATCCTGATGGGGATTACCTCTTCTTCCCGCAGGATTCCCTCTCCATTACAGTGAACACATTTTCGGGTGATAGATTTTCCTTCGCCATTGCAGGTTGGACAGGTAGAGGAGGTCTGCATTTGCCCCAGGATGGTATTTGCCACCCGTGTCACCACCCCCGAGCCATTGCAGGTAGCACAGGTAGAGAGGGATGTACCGTTCTCAGAACCGTTTCCACTACAATGAGAACAGGAAACATATTTTTTTACTTTGATCTTCTTCTCTACGCCATTCAGGATTTCCTTCAAATTCAGCTTCACCTTTACACGCAAGTCGGAACCTCGGTTCATCCTTCGGCCACGCTGACCGCCACCAAAGCCGCCGAAACCGCCAAAGCCTCCAAAATGGCCCCCGAAGATATCTCCAAACTGAGAGAAGATATCGTCCATCGACATGCCACCGCCAAAGCCACCGCTCGATGCTGCGCCTCCCACACCGGCATGACCAAACTGGTCGTAACGGGCACGCTTATTGGCATCGCTCAAAACCTCATAGGCTTCGGCCGCTTCTTTAAAATTTTCTTCGGCTTCCTTGTCGCCAGGATTCTTGTCGGGGTGGAACTGAATGGCTTTCTTGCGGTAAGCCTTCTTAATTTCATCGGCTGAAGCTGTTTTGGCAACCTCTAGAATTTCGTAAAAATCTCTTTTTGCTGCCATTTTATTCTCCCACAATTACTTTTGGAAAACGGATAATTTTCTCATTCAAGGCATATCCTTTCATGATACAATCAACGATCGTTCCTCTCTGTGATTCATCCTGAACCGGGATGGTCGTCACTGCCTCGAAACGATCTGCATCAAACGGTTGACCAATGGCTTCTATTTCCTTCACGCCATGTTGCTTCAGGAAGTTGGTGAACTTACCATAAATAAGATTCATCCCTTCCAGCATGGCCTCCTTGTTTTCCGCCTCGTGGAGAATAACAAGGGCACGTTCAAAATCGTCCACCAAAGAGATGACATCGAGTAACACCCGCTCACCTCCATGTTTAATGAGATCGGCCTTTTCTTTCAGTGTACGCTTGCGAAAATTATCGAATTCGGCGTGCAAGCGAAGATAGCTGTTATTCAGCTCATCATATTTTTGTTGCAGGTCATCCAACTGTTTCGAGATGTCGACCGATTCAGAATCACCTGTCAATTTGTCTTCCTTTACTTCACCTGGAGTCACGTCTTGTTCCGGCGTCACTTCCTTGTTTGTCTCCTCATCCCTCTCACGGGGATCGATATGCTGTTTATCCTTCTGTATCATATTCTTTTTTCATTAACCCACATAGACACTACAAATAGTTTGCCAAAAATGATGATTTCAGCACAAAAATGTTCATTTACAAGAATAACTCACACCACTCATCGAATATCTCGACCTGATGCCAGCCATGATTGCTGAGATTTTGTCTGATTTTCTTTAACGGCTTCTCTTTCCCAAGCTGCGACTTGGAATAAAACTTATCTGCAAAGCAGATAAGTTTCTCCTCCAGGCTTACCGGACGCATGTCTCGATGAGGAATAGGCAGCTTGCGGTTGATGATGGTTTCCAGGCTCAGGCCTGTGCCGGTGTGCCTTTCACAAACAAGCCCATGCTTGGGATAACCCTCTGCTGTGAGCAGCTCACGCCCCAGATAACCATGACAAATATAAGGGGAGCTACCCTGGCAAGCTATGTGGGGAGCATTGGTCTGAAATATGCCAATATCGTGGAGCATGCCAGCTTCCTCGATGAACCTTACATCCACTGCCAGCTCGGGATGATTACGGGCAATAGAAAGTGCTTTATCCGTCACCTGATTCACATGGGTGAGGTAAATATCATACAATTTCGTTCCTTCCTTATAGTATTTTCGAATGACCGACAGTGGATCCATACCTAAAATTTTCCTGCTGCAAATGTAGCACAATTTTTCAAGATGATAAAAACCTCACCATCATCACCGTGGAACCTATCAGTTAGAGGAACATGTACGGAGCAAAGGTATATGGCAACAGGAGACTACAACGGCACCACGTATTTCTTCATGGCTTCGTCCTGAAGCGATCGCGGCACGGCCATCTTCACTTCATCGATAAGGATGTTGAGCAATCGTTCCCGGAAAAACTCTTTCCGTGTAACCAGACTCACTTCACGCACAGGAGTACTGTTTTTAAAGGAGCGTACATTTTTCATCTGTGTTTCGCTCAGACTGCCCAGTGCCATCTCGGGAATCACTGTCAGCCCATCGTTCTTATCCACGATGTTGATCAATGTATCAATACTGCCTGCTTCATAGGAAAAGATAGATTGATGGTTGCCCCCTCTTCGTTTCTTGAAGTTACAAAGGTGCAAAATCTGCGTCCTGAAACAGTGAACCTCATCCAGCAGCCAGAGTCGCGCAGCAGTGAGATCGCTCTCATCGATCGATGTCTTGGCGTAGATTGCCCTTTCCACGGGTGAAATATAGGCAAAGAATCGTTCATAATAGATGGGATGCTCCCGGATAGCCGGTTCTTTGAGTGGTGTGGCCAGGATGCCGCCATCGAGTGAGTCATTCGAGAGCCCTTTCAATATCTGGTCGGTTGTGAGCTCGGAGATCACTATGCGGATATCGAATTTATTCTCACTGTGCACCTGCATAAGTTTGGGAAGGAGGTAGGGTGAAATGGTCGGTATGATCCCCAGTCGGAAAACACCTTTCACAATGCCCTTTTCTTCCTGCACAATCTCCTTGATCTGATTCACCTGAGCCACGGCTACCCGCGCCTGATCAATAATCCGTTTTCCTATTTCAGTGGGGTGAACAGGCAGTTGAGAGCGATCGAAAATTTTCATGCCCAACTCTTCTTCGAGCTTCTGAATCATCATACTCAATGTGGGCTGGGTAACGAAAGAGGCTTCAGCAGCTTTGGAAAAATGACGATAATTATCTACTGCGATAATATACTCGAGTTGTTGGATGTTCATAGCCTACTTATAGTTGGAAAAATACTTCATAAACTGAACCCTTTCATAGAGGTAGGGACTCGCAATATTCGCATAATTTAATTTACCTCTGAAGGCCTCTAACCGCTCATAGTTGTTCTGTTGCATCCATTCCTCCACCAAGGTGAGTATATCCCCAATCACCTCCGGACCCTGTTCATACAGTACGCTGCAGAGCTGAATTCCACCGGCCCCGGCAAGGATACCTTTGATCACATCTTCCCAGTTATGCACCCCGTAGGAACAGGCAATATCGAAATCGGGTACCCTCCCCGACACAATGGCAGTCCACCGCAGGGTGTCACTGAAATCGGCCGGATTGCTGAATACAGGTCCCGAGGTGATTTCCTTTTTTTTAATGTCTATATCGAGTTGATAAAAACGATTGAAAAGCACCACACCATCAGCTCCCAACGCCTTGAGCTTACCCACCAGACCGGGTAAATTGCTGATGCTCTTCGCCATCTTGATAATCAACGGGATGCGAAGGATCTTCTTCAGTTCCCTGACCACATTCACGTAGGTCTCCTCCAGATAGGAATCATTGAATTCTCCGGCGTTCAACACAAAGAGATTGAGCTCCAGTGCATCGGCACCGGCCTCCTGAATGGTTTTGGCGAAATCTACCCACCGGGCCGATTTGTAGCAGTTGATACTGGCCACGATGGGTACCGAACAGGTTTCCTTCGCAGTACGAATCAGATCGAGATACTTCTCTACGTGATTCATCTCGATGTAGGTGTTGATGTAATCGGCAGCCTCGGGATAATCCGACAACTGCGACAGTTTCTCGGAATGGTTCTCAATCTGCTCCTCGAAGAGCGACTTCAGTACGATGGCACCGATACCAGCTTCTTCCAGTTCCCGTATCTTTTGAATTGAATTGGTCAGCCCGCTGCTTCCTGCAATAAGCGGGTTCTTCAGTTTTAAGCCTGCAAACGTTGTTTCTAAATTAATCATGGTTGAAAAATGTTCTTCAATTTATATGATCAACAAAAATAGATATTTTAATCGATCAAATTGATATGCTGTCGAGAAAAAAAAAGACGGAGTTGGGGAGTCAGCGAGCCTATCTCGCTCCAAAAATCAGCGTTCCCAATCGGACCATGGTACTCCCTTCCTCTATGGCCAGGGAATAATCGCCCGTCATACCCATCGATATCTCCTTAAAAGCGGATTCTTCGGCAAAATAGTTTGCCTTAAACTCCTCAAAAAGTGACTTTAACAGTTTGAATTCCTTCCTGATATGTGCTTCATCGTCGGTATACGTGGCCATTCCCATTACGCCGGAGATTTGTACATGGGTACACTCCCGCCATGTCCCACTTTCCAGAAACTTTCGGCACTCATCGGGAGTGAATCCCGATTTAGTTTCCTCCTCGGCAATGTGAAGTTGCAGCAGGCAAGGTATCACCCTGTGGTGTGCGACACCCTGCTTATCGATCAGCTTCTCACTATCGAGACTGTGAATCAGCGAGATAAAGGGAGCAATCTGTTTCACTTTGTTGCGCTGCAGGCTGCCGATAAAATGCCATTGAATATCTCGCGGCAACTCCTGCTGTTTGGCTACCAACTCCTGCACGCGACTCTCTCCAAAGATACGTTGCCCACAGTCATACGCTTCCCAGATCATCGCGGAGGGATGAAACTTGGAGACCGCCACAATGGTCACATCTTTTGGAACGCTCTCCTTCAATGCTGCTATATGTGCCTGAATGGTCATGTTGTGGTTTCTGCAGCTTTTCCTCCCGTATAAGGGAATACATCCATGATGGCCGTTTCATTGACGGCTGCAAAGGTATAATCGATCATTGTCTTCTTCATCTCTGCCTCCACAATCTCTACCGCCTCTTTCAAATCGGAAGCCTGCACCAGCATGTTGATCGCTGTTTTCTTTTCGGAGCCACTTTTCTCATCGAGGGTGATAAAGTAAAGTTTGGCCTTGAAATAGCGATCGCCTGTCTCGTTGAAGAAAGACTCGGTATATTTTACCCGTTTGATATCGGATACGGTAAACTCACCCGAGATAAAGGGCTTTATCTCTTCAATAATTCTTGCTTCTGCTTCGGTGAACGACAGTGCGTCTACCAGATAGGGTTCGGTCACTGTTTTCTGCATGCCGGTCTCCAGCATCTTGTCGTATCGTATTTTACATTCAAACCAATTGTACATATC
>CAZRRC010000096.1:0-8027 GCA_964602395.1 uncultured Proteiniphilum sp.
AGCGAAGTATCAAAGAAAGGCCGTCTCATCATAAAACATGAGACGGCCTCCATAAAAAGATGCCGGACTGCAACAATGTGCCTTCCGTTATTTTACTTCCCAACCGAGTGCACTGGCACCCAATACGGCTGCGTCGCTCTCTTTAAGTTCGGAGAACATCAGTTTTACCTTGTTTTTGAAAATATTTAGCAGATTCTTCTCCATTGTCTCCTTGATGGGATCCATGATGAGGTCACCGGCCTTGGCCAATCCGCCAAAGAGGATGATTGCTTCCGGGCTGGAAAACGCCACAAAATCGGCAAAGGCCTCACCCAACATCTCTCCGGTGAACTTGAAGATCTCTTTTGCCATTTCATCTCCATTCATCGCTGCATCGAACACATCTTTCGAGGTAATGTCTTCGATGGGAATGTTGCGCAGCCGTGTTTGTGTTTCGGGTCTCATTTCGAGATACTCCCGTGCGGTACGTGCCACTCCCGTAGCAGATGAATAAGCTTCGAGACATCCCGTTCTTCCACAACCACACATACGGCCGTTGTGGCGACGCACGATCACGTGCCCCAACTCACCGGCAAAACCATCATGGCCATAAACCATCTGTCCGTTCACTACGATGCCGCTTCCCACTCCGGTACCCAAGGTAATAACGATGAAATCTTTCATACCTCGAGCTGCACCATAGGTCATTTCTCCAATGGCTGCGGCGTTGGCATCGTTGGTGAGTGCCACTGGGACACCTACTCGATCTTCCAGCATCTGAGCAAAGGGAATCACTCCTTTCCAGGGAAGATTGGGAGCAAACTCAATACTTCCTGTGAAGTAATTGCCGTTGGGTGTACCTGCACCGATACCCTTTATCTGATCTTTTGTGGTTACTTCCGCGATGAGATTGTTAATAAGAGCGGTAAGCTCATCGAGATAATCTTCCACTTGTGCATGCTTGGCAGTTTTAATGCTACCGTTCGTCAAAATCTGTCCTCTTTTATCGACAATGCCGACAACAGTATTAGTGCCGCCCACGTCAATACCTACTACATAGGGTTTATCCATGATTTGTTCCTATTAAAAGTTAGTCAATGATGTTTGAATGTGATTAATTCGGGCAAATATAGGGATTTTTCGCCAAACGGATTTGGGTAGAGCGAAATAATTCGCAATTGAGATTATGAAGGGTGTCTTTGCACCCAAATTGTTTATCTGGGATAATCAGGATCTTTGTTTTGGGTTGAGGATGTGACCACATAAGAGCAGTTCCGAAATTGATGAAGGATAATAAATTGAGAAGCAGAGTTTTTTTCATTTGGTATTTTTGTTTTACATTTGCAGTATTAAATGATTATTTATCGGCTAAACTGCTCAATTTATATCAATTTTCAACAGGAAATCAGAGAAATTTGAACAATACGAAACAACACACACTATTAGTTTTACATATCGTATGAAGGAAATTAAATTTTATAACGGAGAAAACATTCCGTTAGAGCTGCACAAAGTAAGGGTTGTGCAAAAACTACACTTGGTACCCATCGAAAGAAGACTGGAAGCATTGCAAGAGGGTGGATTCAACACATTCCGACTGAACACCAAAGATGTCTTCCTCGACATGCTTACCGATAGCGGCACCAATGCCATGAGTGACAACCAGATGGCAGCCATGATGCAGGCAGATGATGCCTACGCCGGATCTCAGAGTTTTTTCCGTTTGCAGAAAGCAGTGGAAGATGTGCTGGGCAAAAAGTATTATCTGCCCGTGCACCAGGGACGTGCTGCGGAAAACATTTTGTCGAACGCCTACGTGCGCAAAGGCAATCTGGTACCGATGAACTACCATTTCACCACCGCAATGGCTCACATCACCCAGTATGGCGGGAAGATAGCAGAGTTACTCTACGATGAAGCTTACGTGATCAACTCCTCTCACCCTTTCAAAGGAAACATGAACCTTGAAAAACTGGAGGAAATCATCAAGATTCATGGAGCCAAAAATATTCCTTTCATCCGCATGGAAGCCTCGACCAACCTCATTGGAGGCCAGCCTTTTTCGGTACAGAACCTGCGCGATGTGAGAGCCATTGCCGACAAGTATAATATCCGTCTCGTG
Organism: uncultured Proteiniphilum sp.; assembly: GCA_964602395.1. Classification (GTDB taxonomy): domain Bacteria; phylum Bacteroidota; class Bacteroidia; order Bacteroidales; family Dysgonomonadaceae; genus Proteiniphilum. The sequence continues at coordinate 2,102 of CAZRRC010000096.1, forward strand.
CTGGATGCCAGTTTGCTGGGAGAAAACGCATATCTGGTTATTCAGCGGGAAGAAGAATTCAAAGAGAGTTCCATGGGTGAGGTGATACAAACCATGACCGGCCTGGCCGATATTGTTTACTTTTCTGCACGCAAGCTAAGCTCCTCCCGCGGTGGCGGCATTTGCACAAACAACCTCGATATATATCGTGAACTGGAAGCGCTGGTTCCGTTGTTTGAAGGTTTCCTTACTTACGGCGGAATCTCGGTACGTGAAATTGAAGCCATGGCGGTAGGGTTGTATGAAACACTCGACGAGACCATGATAAGCCAGAGCCCCAACTTCATCGCTTACCTGGTAAATTCTCTCGATGCACATGGTGTACCCATGGTGAAACCTGCCGGAGTGCTGGGTGCACACGTCGATGCCATGCAGGTTTGTGCACACATCCCCCAGAAAGAATATCCCGCCGGTGCACTGGCAGCAGCACTCTTCCTGATTTCCGGTATCCGCGGCATGGAACGTGGCTCCATCTCTAACCAACGTGATGAGTATGGCAATGAAACCTACGCCGACATGGAATTGGTACGACTCGCTGTACCCCGCCGCGTATTCACCCTGTCGCAAATTAAATATGTGGAAGACAGGATGACCTGGTTGTATGAAAATAGGGAACTAATTGGCGGACTCCGCTTTGTATACGAACCCCCTGTGCTCCGCTTCTTTATGGGCGGACTGGAACCTGTAAACGACTGGCCACAGAAGCTAATAGCGAAGTTCAAAGAGGACTTCGGAGAAAGTTTGTAACATGTAATTGGGGAGGGGAAAATTACTTATGTGATTCTCCCCTCTTTTTTTAGATTTTCCCCAATGTATTTCTGAATGAAGTGAATACTTTTCGGAATCATCAGGCAATATGCATTTTGGTCAGAAATATGCTGCATAACATATTGAAACTTTTTTTTATGTAATATTAACCAGATAAATTTGTATCCATATCAGCACAGAACAGAACAGAAAAGTTGACACCATCTTTCATGTAAAATTTGAAAAGAATGAGTTTGATTTTTGACGGGAAAAACACCAAAGTACATCAGTTGGCAGAATACATCCAGTATGCCATTGCCACAAATGAGTTGAAGGTGGGTGAAAAACTACCCTCGATCAACCATTTAAGCCGTCAGTTCTCCGTCTCAAGAGATACTGTGTTCAAATCACTATCCGACCTGCGGGCACGTGGTGTGATTGATGCCATTCACGGGAAAAACTACTACGTGGCCTCCCACACCAAGAACATCCTACTTTTGTTGGATGAATATACCCCTTTTAAAGAGGCTTTACACCATTTACTTGTGTCTCGTTTACCCAAGACGTACAAAATTGATCTTTGGTTTCACCAATACAACGAACATTTGTTCAATAACATCGTGCATGATTCCATTGGAAGGTATAACAAATATCTGGTCATGAATTACGACAACGAAAAGTTTGCTGATGTATTGACGAAGATCGACAAGAAGAAGTTGCTGTTGCTCGATTTCGGAAAATTCGACAAAGATGGATACTCCTATGTCTGCCAGGATTTCGACAAAGGTTTGTACGATGCCTTGTTGTCTATCAAAAATGATTTGGGTAAATACAAGAAGCTTCTTTTCGTCCACAACAAATACCACAAGCATCCGCAGAGTAGCAAAGCAGCCTTTAGTGACTTTTGTCTCGACCATAAGCTGGAATTTGGCATTCTGGATGAGTTTTCAGAGAGAACGGTGGTTCAGGAAGATTACTTCTATCTCGTTATCAAACAGGAAGATGTTGTTAAAATTGTAAAGCAGGGACGAAACGATCGTTTAAAACCTGGAAAGAATTACGGATTGTTGGCATACAATGAAAATCCTTTTTATGAAGTGATTGAAAATGGCATTTCCAGCATTGGAATCGACTGGGATGAAATGGGGCGCATAGCAGCAGATTTTGTACTCGATGAACAAGTCGTGCAAGTCTATCTGCCTACTGTCATTAGGAAGAGAGGATCTTTTTAATCATCCATAATGAAATCAAATGACATCACGCATGTTCCAATTATATCTAAACTGTAAAGAAAATGATTAAGTATCCAAAAATTGGTATACGCCCTACCATTGACGGTCGTCAGGGAGGTGTAAGAGAGAGTCTTGAAGAGAAAACAATGAACCTTGCAAAATCGGTGGCCAGGCTCATAGAAACAAACTTGAAAAATGGGGATGGCAGTCCGGTAGAATGTGTCATTGCCGATGGAACCATTGGTCGCGTAGGTGAAAGTGCCGCCTGTGCCGCTAAATTTGAGCGGGAAGGCGTGGGCGCTACCATCACCGTTACCTCCAGTTGGAATTACGGTTCGGAGACAATGGACATGAATCCACACTATCCCAAGGCAGTCTGGGGTTTCAATGGTACGGAACGACCGGGTGCCGTATACCTGGCCGCCGTGTTGGCAGCTCATACGCAAAAGGGATTACCGGCCTTCGGCATCTATGGCAGAGATGTGCAGGATGCAGCCGACAACACCATCCCCAAGGATGTGGAAGAAAAACTACTCCGTTTTGCTCGTACGGCACAGGCAGTGGCCACCATGAGGGGACAGTCTTACCTTGCTATCGGAGGCACCTGCATGGGTATTGCCGGCTCTATGGTCAATCCCGATTTCTTCCAGAAATACCTGGGCATGCGCAACGAATCAGTCGATTCTACCGAGATCCTCCGTCGCATGAAAGAGGGCATCTATGATCCCGATGAGTTTGCCAAGGCGATGGCCTGGACCGAAAAATATTGCAAGGTGAACGAAGGAATAGATTTCAACCGGCCAGAGAAACAAAAAAGCCGGAAAGAAAAAGATGAAGACTGGGAGTTCGTGGTGAAGATGACCCTCATTATCCGCGACCTGATGAAAGGAAATCCCAAACTCAAAGAGATGGGTTTCAAGGAGGAAGCAATCGGGCACAATGCGCTGCTGGGAGGTTTCCAAGGGCAACGTCAGTGGACCGACTTTTTACCAAACGGAGACTTCAGTGAAACCATCCTGAACAGTTCATTCGACTGGAACGGCATCCGTGAAGCTTATGTACTGGCTACCGAAAACGACTCGCTCAACAGTGTATCCATGCTTTTTGGACATTTGCTTTCAAATAAGGCCCAACTCTTTTCCGATGTGCGGACTTTCTGGAGCCCCGAATCGGTAAAACGTGTATCGGGAAAGGAACTTACAGGACAGGCTGCCAACGGCATCATTCACCTGATTAACTCAGGGGCAACCACGCTCGACGCCACCGGTAAACAGCGACTGAACGGCGAACCAGCCATGAAGGAGCCTTGGCTTATTACAGAGGAAGAAGTATTGTCTTGCTTGGAAGCGACCGCATGGTCTCCTGCCAACAGGGATTATTTCCGTGGTGGCGGTTACTCCTCCACATTCCTCTCGGAGGGCGGTATGCCGATGACTATGTGTCGATTGAACTTAGTCGACGGACTCGGACCTGTTTTGCAGATTGCTGAAGGATGGACTGTGGAGATTGATCCGGAAATACACGATATTATCAACCAACGCACCGACAAAACCTGGCCCACCACCTGGTTTGCACCCCGAATAACCGGCAAAGGCGCTTTCAAGGATGTTTATTCAGTAATGAACAACTGGGGTGCCAACCATGGCGCCATCAGTTACGGACATATCGGTCAGGATCTGATCACTTTGGCTTCCATACTGCGTATTCCGGTGTGTATGCACAACGTGAATGAAGAGGAGATCTTCCGCCCTTCGGCTTGGAATGCTTTTGGCATGGACAGGGAGGGAGCCGACTATAGGGCTTGTAAGAATTTCGGACCCATTTATAAATAAAAATGTGTTTGGGGCATGCAACACCGGTATGGACGGAATGCATGCCCGCAAACCCCAAACAGAGACATATGCTTAAAAAAATACCAAAAACAATATCGCCGCAATTACTCAAGACGCTCATGGAGATGGGCCACGGTGATGAAATTGTAATTGCCGACGGCAACTTTCCCTGCCACAGCATTTCGGAGAATGTAATCCGTGCTGATGGATTATCGGGGAGTGAAATACTACGCGCCATCATGGAGTTATTTCCGCTCGACACCTACAGCGAACAGCAGGTTCTTTTGATGGAAGTAGTTGATGGAGACGACTACATACCGGAAATATGGGACAACTACAAAGAGATACTGGTCAAGTCGGGAGAACCATTCACAATAGGATACATTGAACGTTTCGCTTTCTACGAAAGGGCCCGAAAATCGTATGCCGTAATCGCTACCGGCGAAGAAGCTTTGTATGCCAACATCATTCTGAAAAAAGGAGTCGTAAAGTGAGATACAGAAAATCATGAACACATCACAATCATCATTACTCAAACACAACGGCTTGAATTTTTTACTGCCGTTCATCCTCATCACAGCTTGTTTTTCACTCTGGGGCTTTGCCAACGACATTACCAACCCCATGGTCAAGGCTTTCTCCAAGATCTTTCGGATGAGCGTCACGGAAGGTGCATTGGTGCAGCTGGCTTTTTATGGTGGCTACTTTGCGATGGCCTTTCCGGCGGCAATTTTTATCAGAAAGTTCTCCTATAAAAAAGGGATCATGCTGGGGCTGCTGCTCTATGCCGTGGGGGCTTTTCTCTTTTTTCCGGCCAAAGAATCGGGGAACTTCTACCCATTTCTGGCTGCCTACTTTATCCTGACCTGCGGATTGTCGTTCCTGGAGACAAGCGCCAACCCCTATATTCTGACCATGGGACCGGAAGAGACATCTACCCGCAGACTCAACTTGGCGCAGTCGTTCAACCCGATGGGATCGCTGGCAGGTATGTATGTAGCCATGAATTTTATTCAGGCACGGCTGAATCCGATGAGCACCTCCGAAAGGGCAGTACTTTCCGATGCAGAGTTCATCTCACTGAGGCAATCCGACCTATCCATCCTCATTGCGCCTTATCTTGCCATCGGGCTGGTGGTGATGGTGATGTTTCTAATCATCTGGATTGCCCGCATGCCAACCAATGGGGATAAAAACAAACAAATAAATTTCTTCCCCACCCTGAAAAGAATCTTCTCCATACCCAACTACCGGCAAGGAGTGATTGCACAGTTTTTTTACGTGGGTGCGCAGATCATGTGCTGGACATTCATCATTCAATACGGCACACGGGTATTCATGGCACAGGGAATGGAAGAACAGGCGGCAGAGGTGCTTTCACAGAGGTACAATATCGTAGCCATGATTATTTTTTGTGTGAGCCGTTTTGTATGCACCTATCTCTTGAAATTCATCAATCCAGGCAAGTTGTTGCGTATACTTGCTGTAGCGGCAGCCATCTTTACCCTGGGAGTGATCTTTTTACAAAATATCTGGGGATTATATTTTCTGGTGGCCGTATCAGCCTGTATGTCGCTGATGTTCCCCACGATATATGGAATTGCATTGAAAGGCATGGGGGATGATGCCAAATTCGGTGCAGCAGGATTGATCATGGCGATTCTCGGTGGATCGGTATTGCCACCGCTTCAGGCCTCGATCATTGACCTGGGAACAATTGGAAATGCTTTTCCTGCAGTGAATGCCTCCTTTATTCTGCCATTTATCTGCTTCGTGGTGGTGGCATGGTACGGTGCACAAACCTATAGAAGAAGCAGAGGGGTATATTCATAAACTCAAGTAATGAATTCTGTTACAAAGTACGTATCGAACATATAAAATGAATATTAAATAATTAACCATACACTATTAAACATTTTATTAAAATACAAATTGTGCTCGAGCACAATTTTCTAATAATCCATATGAATATATAATAAATAAACTATATCATTGATTATTAATTCAAGTTTCGCAAGTTCCTAACTTGCCGATTTTAGTTCATAAAAGTTGATAAAGTGAGCCAGATTATCCGAT
>CAZRRC010000097.1:0-3755 GCA_964602395.1 uncultured Proteiniphilum sp.
AGGGTAATGGGTCGTTATCTCCTTATACATATACGGAGGGATAACGGAGGGATAAGGGAGGGATAAGGGAGGAATAGCGACGATACAGAGGAGACGCTAACAGCAATATATCAATTGACTACATATTCAGTTTTATTATCTCATGATTTTAAATCTATACAGCCTATAAATTTGTACCGATCGAATGCAATTTTTGGAATAAGATATGGATGTTTTTCTTTAATTTTTGACTTTAGAATTAAATTACTTTTCTTTAATAAATTGCAAAATGTAGTATCTTTGCTGAAACGTAATCAGGGAAGCGATTTATTAATTTCTTAAAGTTGGAACGTTTCTATATATGGCATATAGTCCCATCATCCTTATAATTTTCAGCTCGCTTCTTCATTCACGGGGGAATGAGCTCCTTAACAAACAAATCAATATATCATTAGTGAGTTTTGTATTTGTTCTCTTGTTGAGTACATCATTTATTATTTTATTGGTCACAAGATGGTACCGATTTAGGAACAAGTACTGTACCAAAAAAGAACAGGAAATTTTGCAGATTCAGCGTCAGCTTGAAGAATCCGCAAAAAAGATAGAAGCGAAAGAAATGTACCTCAAACAGATGGAACAAAAACTGAACAATAGTTCCACCGAAATTATTGAACTGGCAAGAAAAAACGATCCCACATTTTTAAATAGGTTCCAGGAGCTCTACCCTGAAGCTACCCGACGCATACTACAAAAGCATCACAATTTATCCAGATCGGACTTGTTACTTTGTGCGATGATCTTTATGAATTTTACCACAAAGGAAATCGCCTCCTACACTTTTGTGGAACGACGCACAGTTGAAACAAAGAAATACAGGCTCAAAAAGAAATTGGATTTACCCGACAATGTAAGCCTGGATTATTATATTTCAACTTTTTATTAACCAACCTGTGGTTCCTGAAGATATCAGGAGACATTATGTGTAAAAAAACTCGTTCTCGTTACTATTCAAGAATCTTCAGCTCCACCTTTCTGAAATCAATGGGGTGTCCTTCACTTTGTAGGGAAATGGTTCCTTTGCTTAGCATCTTATCGCCCCCGTTCATCTCTATCAGTTTGGGATAAGTTACGTCACGCTCATCTAGTTGAGGTTTTTGGTACTGCATGACGGTATCTCCATTGAGGATATGATATATCACCTCTTTTCCTCTCACTTCCACCTCGGCAGTAACCCAATCTTCTCCGTAAAAAAAGGCCGAAGATGAATTAATGCAGTGATCGAGGATCAATTCTCCGTTGATCATCACATTGGTGCCGGGGGTACAGACATTCATATTGGTACGCTGTACCAGAGAATCGCTGCCGAGCAACTGCACCTCGATGGAAGTGGGAAAATCCTGATTCAGTGACATCGATTCAGGAGACTGTCCATGTATCATTATACCAGAATTTTTATAAGCCCAACCAGGCGCTCCGGGGCACTGCTCACCTACTATACGGTATTCCACCCGCAGTTTGTAATTCGATAACTCATCTTCATAGAAAAGATGACCAAAGCGATCTCTGAGGGAATCGTAGCCGTCGTAACGCACCTTAATCATCCCATCCTCCACGCGAAAAGTGTTTGCAAAATTATCACCAGCTGCATAACCGACAATCTTGGGTGTCCAGCCAGTAAGATCTTTGCCGTTGAACAGCTGGATCCATGTCCCATCCTCTTGGCGGCCACAGGAACTAAAAAGAAAAGAAAAAACAAGTACAGCTAAAATAAAAAAAACTGAAACCTTCATGAGCATAGATATTAATAATGTAGTGAAATTTCTCCTGTCAGCGTGATCAATCGCCAGAAAAGAGATCGAAACAACAAAAATAATGTTCGCATTACATATATCCAAATCTAATTTATGTAAAGGGAGCCATTCCTGTGAAAAGTATTCCGTTATTTCTGTATGTCCTCGCAAAATGAGCAAATATGAGGGGTTGAGGCACAAATGATGTATTTTTGTAGTATACCCAGATAGAGGTTTGCAGAAAACAACAAGCAATTTTCATTAAATTTGTGATGTTAAAATTTAAAATAAGTGCTTCTCGCCAAAAAAATGTTTTTTGCGTGTGTTGATTATTTTTACAGAATTCAATGAATCTACCGTTGTATGGCTGAATACTGATTAAGCGACACCACTGAAAGATACAACCATTATCCAAAAAAAGATTAAAAAATGATAGCGAAGAGCGGACAGCCAAAATATGAGCATATTTTTTTATTGACTAATTTGATGTCCTTTGTTGCTCTATCTTTCAGATTGCACCAGAAACACTGCTTTGCATGTAGGTCCAAAAAAACACACCAGATTGCAGTAGAAATAAGTGCAGAGGCACTACATCCTTCGTTCCATCACTTAAATATCGTGACATTATGATGAAACACAAAACTTCTGTTTTGATCGTTAACTCAAAAGATAAAAATACTAAAGTACGCCAGGTACCCACTCATATCATTGTAAATTGGAGAAAGTATGCCTACTCCTTTGTATTAATTGCGATTACACTCTTTCTTGTTTCCGGCTATCTTGTATATCAAAATACAAGTCGTTCCTATAAAGAACGACTTGCACGAGCAAATTACATCCAGAGTCAAATAGACCTCAAAAAAGCCCTGACTACATTCGCCTCAATAGATTCAGGAATATTCCGTATTAATATGTTCCTGCAAGAGAGGGGACTGGAAAACCTGAAACTTGAAAATGTCGGTGGTATAGACGAAGGATTTGATATCATACACATCAACGAGTTCACTGGCTTTTATGACAACCAACTATTTGATCTAGAAAATACATTGTTCAGGATTCCATTAGGGAAGCCGTTTGAGGGAGATATCAACTCCAACTACGGATATCGCAGAAACCCGTTTACCAGTAAAGGAATTGAGTTTCATTCGGGCGTTGACTTCAAAGGTAGGCATGGAGACAGCATCAGGGTAACAGGTAATGGCGTCGTTTCATTTGCGGGTTACAACGGTGAATATGGAAAATGTATTGTCATCGATCACGACGAATCATTGCAAACACTCTACGCGCACCTGAAACAAATCGACGTGAAAGAGGGTCAAACAGTACAAACCGGGGATCATATTGGACTGATGGGAAGTACAGGAAGAAGTACAGGTCCCCATTTGCATTATGAGATTATTTTGAATGACAAAAAAATTAACCCATTAAAATATATACGTTTTGATTTGGAATAATGTCTCTAACGAAAAAGAAAAAAAAACAATAGAAATGGACAACTCGAGTAAAAAAAGAGATGCAGGTGTATCTAAATTAGATTCAATGCCTATAAACACAATTCTGGGCAGTGATATTGACTTTATTGGCGATATCTCTGGCGATAGTATCATCAGGATTGAAGGAAAAGTGTGCGGAAATATTAATTTGAAAAAGGGGATTATCCTTGGCGAAAACGCTTACATAGAGGGCAACATGGAGAGTGATTACATCATCCTTTTCGGACACATCAAAGGCAATATAAAGAGCAAAGAAATCATTTTAAAGTCCACCGGTACTGTACAAGGTGATATTGAGACGGATGCACTGGAGATAGAAATGGGATCCAGATACAGTGGACAGCTAAAAATCAGCAGTATAGAAGAAGTGAAGAAATTCGAGGGTAAAAGTACCGTGGAAAGCTTTACCGCACTCAGTGATTCTCCGTTTGGAGCTGATTGAGAGTGAGTAGCACGGCCGGGAATCGAACCCGAATCTAAAGTTTAGGAAACT
>CAZRRC010000097.1:3765-7421 GCA_964602395.1 uncultured Proteiniphilum sp.
TCAGTTGCTTGTCGTGGGGAATGAAGTGGGAGTAAATGATTATGAAATATGTTTGAAGAGCTATTTCTCTTGCATTGCCCTAAAAAGAAAAACCCTCTAATAATCAAAGATTATCAAAGGGTTTCCTTAATTTATTATTCATCCTCAGTAGCACGGCCGGGAATCGAACCCGAATCTAAAGTTTAGGAAACTTCTATTCTATCCATTGAACTACCGCGCCGAATGGAACACAAAAGTAGCATTTTTTTGGTTATTCCCAAAAGAAAAACTGTTCGTTTGTGATCAAAGCAAACATTTCCGAAGCTGAAATGTTTACTCATTAAATTAATATGGAGATCAATAAAAAATGAACAGAATAGCTATTCTGTATGGTTCATCGGGAGGTAATACTGCATCGATTGCCAGACAGGTCCAGGACCTTTTCGACGGAAAGGCAGATATATTCAATGTGATGGAGGTTACCCTAGAGGAAATAAAAGATTATACTTACTACGTCATCGGTACCTCTACAACCGGTATAGGAGATTTACAGGACGACTGGGAAGGTTTCCTCCCTTCTTTCGCGAGAATGGATTTCACCGGAAAAAAAGTGGCCATCTTCGGGTTGGGCGACAGCGCTTCCTATTCGACCAGCTTTGCCGAATCGATGAAAGTGGTCTACAATGAAATCCAAGATAAAGTGGAAGTGGTGGGACAGGTACCCGATGAAGGATATACTTACGACTACTCCACTGCAGTGGCAGATGGCGTATGGGTAGGCCTCCCCATTGATGAGGACAACGAGTATGATCTCACACAGGATCGTTTGGAGAAGTGGGTGGAAACGCTGAAAAATGAGTTTGTGTAAAGGAAAAAAGAAAAAGGTAATCATAAAAAAACCGCCGGCATTAACCGGCGGTTTTTTTATGATGTATCTGTCTTTTACAGTTCTTTTACTTTAATATTCTGGAACCATACTTCGTTGCCATGGTCCTGCAACAGAAGCAATCCTTCTTCAGCATTTCCGAAATTGGGCCAGTCTTTGTATTTGCTGGTCTGCACCAAATCGTTCCATGCATCGTTGTTGCGGTCGTATTCCACAATTTTCACACCGTTGAGCCAATGTTCCACATGATTCCCTTCTACCACCACCATTGCGGTATTGAAGAAGCCGTTGCGGAATGGCTTATCTTCGGGAGCCGCAATCAAGTCGTAAAGTGAACCCAACGTACGGTTGCCGTCCTTGCCCAATTTGGCATCGGGGTGCCTCTTGTCATCCAGAATCTGGAACTCACAGCCAATGGCCGATCCTTCGCCTTTGTTGAGATTGGTGTCCACAAAATACTTGATGCCGCTATTGGCTCCTTCGGTGATCTTGAAGTCGACCTTGAGCATAAAATTCTTATAGGGACGGGTCGTTACAATGTCACCCCCGTTGGTAGACTCGCGGCCATCGCTACTGAGTACTTTCAGTATACCATTGTCGATCGACCATCCCTGATCGGGAAAATCGTCTCTTTTTGCACCGCGCCATCCTTCAGTGGTTTTTCCATCCCAAAGCAATTTCCAGCCTTCGGCAGCTTCCTTTTCCGAGATCGTGTTGGCAATCTGGTTTATTTGTGCAACACTCTCATCGTCTGCTGTTTTATATTTATCGAGTTCTTCTGTCAAAATGCGGATATTACGCCATGCCACGGTTTTCCCTTCCTGTTCAGCATTTTTAATAGAATGCACCTGCAAAGCGATAAACCCAGAGGGAGTGGTTTCATCCAGAATATTGGAACAAGGAATACCGTTCACCCAAGTACGAAGTGAATTGCCAATCGCTTCGATGCGGGCACTGTTCCACTCTCCGTTTTTAAATGCCTTCATTCCTTCGGGGTTGTAATTCATTGGATAAAGCCATCCACGTCGCGCTTCGTCATAAATACCTCCTGTCCAAGAACGGTCGGAAGGATCAATTTCGAACTGATAACCGTGTACACGGCCATCTTTAAAATCTGCCAGGCTGTTGCTTCTGAATTGCACGCCGGAATTTAATCCGTCGTCAACCTTAAACTCAAACTCCAGGATAAAATCACCATACTGCTCCGTTGTAGCCAGAAAAGTATTGGGTGTATTCAATTGAGAAATACCGACGATGGCGTTATCTTCAATCTTGTATTCTGCCGTTCCGTTCAACTTCTCCCATCCCTGCAAATCTTTGCCGTTGAATAATTCCTGCCACTTCGGTCCTTGTGGGGAGCAGGAGGCAAGTAACATGACCATTACAAAAAGTAATAAATTGTTATTCTTCATTATTGCGCTGTTGTTTATGTTAATTGATTAAATTTTATAATACTGTTCCCATCCTTTACGGGGCGGTTCTCCCGTGAGGAAGGCATCCGCAAAGGCATCGTTGGTAACTCGCTTCGTCTCCCTGTCGAAGACAATCTTGCGGTTCAAACGCTGTGCCGCCACACCCAGACAGAATACCTGACTCAACGGTGCCGATATTTCGAATGGTGAGCGTGTCTTCTCTTTGCCCTGGCAGGCCAGCAGGAAGTTGGCAAAGTGATTGGAAGGACTCTTCGGAACTTCCGGTAGTTTCTTCTCCATTTCCTTCGCTTTCTCACCGGGAATAATGCTCAATGTGCTGCCATGTGAACCGCCCTTAAACGTAAGCTCCTTGCTGTAGATCTCTTTGCCGGGGTTCAGCTTGGCGGGCTGTATCTTTCCGCCTGCAACGGTCGGGATATTGGGGTCGATCTCCGATACGCCGTAACCTTCCGGTACTGCAGGAATATTATCCAACCCATCGTACCACGTAATCACTACTGGGGGCATTTTACCACGCTTCGGAAATTTGAATTCAATGGTGCTCGACATCGGGAAGAAGTAATCGTTGTGGCCGTTCAGTCGAACTGGATTGATTTCTTCCGGCAATCCGAGCTCCAGGAACTCATGGGCCGTATCAATGATGTGGGCACCCCAGTCTCCCAGTGCTCCCATACCGAAATCGTACCAGCAACGCCATTGGCCGTAGTGGAAATCCTTGTTGTAATCATGATGATCGCGTGCCATAAGCCAGGTATCCCAATCCAGTGTTTCGGGTATCGGTCCTGCTGCGGGGAATTTCTTGATGTTCGGATCCCAGCCGTGCCAGCGGCGCGGGTTGTTCATGTGTGCCGTGATGGCGGTGACGTCCTTGATGATGCCTGCTTCCTTCCAGGCCTTGAACTGAAAGTAGTTGGCTTCGGAATGACCCTGGTTTCCCATCTGGGTAACTACTTTGGGGTATTTCCGGGCTGCCTGCATCATCAGTTCCGACTCCAGAAAAGTACGGCTCAGCGGCTTCTCCACATACACATGCTTGCCCTCGGCCATCGACATCATCACTGCCGGGAAGTGGGCAAAGTCGGGTATGGCAATAGTCACCGCTTCTATCTCGTTGCCCATCTTGTCGTACATCTCACGGAAATCCTTGAAAAGTTTTGCGTTGGGGAATTTGGCAAGCGCCTTTTTGGTGTGTTCTGCTCCCAGGTCCACATCGCACAGGGCAACCACATTGGCAAGGCCCGTCTTGTCGAAATCATTGATGATCTCCCATCCCCTGTTTCCAATTCCAATATGGGCCAGGTTTACTTTTTTGTTGGCTCCCACCACCCTGTTGTAACTTGCCGCATTCATTTTGGTCG
>CAZRRC010000098.1:0-4796 GCA_964602395.1 uncultured Proteiniphilum sp.
CTTGCGCGCGATGGGTCCCCGCAAAACATCTGAATGTCTCAGCCTTCACTGCATAACACTCCGGAGGGGGGACAAACTGTTTTTGATGAAATTAGAGAAAGTATTTGGTTTATTTTTGAGATTGAGACAAAAAAAACGTATGAGAAAATTTGCAGATACAAAAAATAGTATTATTTTGCGTTGAATTTGAATCAGTAAAGTGTGAATATGAGCCAGTTCGATTTAATTAAAGACATTGCCAGGTATAGCTTGGATGACGACAAAGATCAATTAATTCAACGATTAAATGAACTTGTGGAACATTCCATGCGTACGAATAAAACTAATTTTGCTTTACAGTTGCAGTCGATCATCAAAGATGCAATTAGAAGACAAGAATTAGGAGGAATGTCTGTATTGGGCTCACCCAGATACAAGCAATTAGAAGAAGACAAAGAAATTCAAGAGCTGATAATCGAGAAACTTACTTCCGACTATAAATTATCGGATTTAATCTGTCCGGATGACACGAAAAAAGACTTGATCTATTTCTTGAAAGAGCAGCATTCCATTGATATGCTAAATTCCTTGGATCTTCCAGCGGCTAACAGAGTTTTGCTTTATGGCCCACCCGGATGTGGCAAAACCCTGGCATCTTACGTTATAGCCGGTGAAATGAAGCGCATGATGTATGTCGTGAATTTAGGAGCTATTGTTTCTTCGAAATTGGGGGAAACAAGCAAAAACCTATCTAAATTGTTTAAAAGAGCATCGGAAGAAGACTCCATTATCTTCATGGACGAATTTGATAGTTTGGGTAAAGTTAGAGACTACGATCAGGATCATGGAGAAATGAAGCGTGTCGTAAATACGATATTGCAGTTATTTGATTTCTTGCCGAAACGAACGGTTGTTATCGCGGCAACAAACCAGATAAATATGATTGATGAGGCTTTAATCCGCAGGTTTGATCTTTCGTTAAAGTTGGATTTGCCCAACAAGTCTCAGATTAAAGAGTTAATAAATAATACATTGTCTAATAAGGACATATCATTTGACGACAAGAAGAATGCCAATTTAATCATCAACAAATGCCTCGGTTTATCTTACTATGTTATTCAGCATTCTCTTTTGACTGCCCTGAAACGTAGTCTTTTGGATTTAAAGGTTGACATCCTGCCAAAAAAGATTCTAATTAATACAAGCATCTGGAACTCTTTGGTTGATAAAGAAATCCTTAAAAAGAATAGCGGAACTTAATCCGCTATTTCTATATCTAATTCTGTTTCGATTTCTATCATATTTTCGACCTCGTTGATGGCACTTATCTCCTGATATAAATCGCTCTCATCTAGACCAATGTCGTTATATTCTTCAATGCTAATGACCAGGGAATAGGGATTTTCAATACCTTCGTTGATGTAATTTTCTTTACCTAAACAGCGGGTAACAACGGCGAATTCATTCTTGATATTTAATAATTCTTGCTTGTTTATTATCCACTCCTTCTTTTGTGTATTGGACAGTAACTGCCGATTAATATATCCAAAATCTTCTGACCATGGGTATGTGCTTTTAATACATAGTAGGGTATGGTGGTCTGTCAGGTCTGTTGTATTGTCAAAATTATTGCACGCGATCGCACCAATCGTGATATTATTCATGCTTTCCGCTGGAGAACCAATATTTGTGGGTTGGCTATAATCATTATCCCATTCGTTGTAATAGTGATTCGGGTAGTTAATCAAATGTGTGTCTGGGCCAAATTCACTTTTCATGAAATCAATATAACCATCATCTAAATTACCTGTAGCAATAAATATGAGAAGATCGTAAGTATAAGCCAGCTCATCCAGCATTTTCGCGTATGCTGAATATTCGGCATTATACTCGAAGCTGTGTGTTCCACATACCGACAGATTAAATATCCTGATGTTATATTCATCATGGGCTTGGATGATTGCTTTCTTTAATTTATCGTAAGAGAAATTACCCTCATCGCTGTGCATTACCTGTATTGAATACAAATTGGCAAAGGATTTTTTTGGATTCTCACCCGATAATAAATCTTTGCCGAATGCCACGAGAGATGCCACACTTGTACCATGGCTTGAACCGATGCCATATTCCCTATCTAAGATTGAAGTTTGTCCAATTATCAACGGCTGTAGAGGGGTCACGTTCTTATCAATTCCCGAGTCGATGATTCCAATAACGGGTAAATTCTCATTGTACATCGTGTTAAAATCCCATTCAAATTTTGGGGTTCCAAATGCACCTGGAGTGACATGCACTGGGGGAATGGATTGTATTCTCTGGATCACGTCGAAGTTGTCGGCAATTTCATCAATGAAATCGTTCACGTTGGAAATTTCAAAGACACCTTCCGATATCTTGGCGCAATGACCACCTTTTTTTCTGATATAAGAAAGAAGCATTTCCGAGGTGGTACTCCACGTGCGAATGCCACTCAATTTATCGGTTAAAGAGATGATTATTCTTTCATTTGATATCTCCGTAATTTTGCGGGAAGATAAAAACTCGAAGGAGTAGATAAAGGTGACCACGTGATATTCTTTATCCGAGGGATCTTCCTCTTCAGGGCTATTAAAAAATTGCTCTATCAAATGAACAAACCGGGCGAATAACCTTTCATTTTCAATATAGAAAAGTACTGTCTTGTTGAAATCGGTATAACGAACGGGAATTAAGCCGAATTCGTTTTTATAAAAATCACTACCACCGGCAAAATCCTTTTTAAACTGGTCGAAAAAGTGTATTTCAATGTATTCAAAATGATAAGGTAAATCAAGTGTCCTGTGTGTTTCCCTGAAAGTTTTTTCTTCTTTAAAAGTACGTAAATTACTTCTAAATTTCTCTTTCTGAAATGAATAATCCTTTATTTTCACTTCTTCATTTTCATCGTTTGATTCACCAATGTACCTGTTTGTATATACGTAGTCAATTGATCCCAATGGATTTCTAAGAAAAAGATGCGGGTATTTCATATTTATAATATTTAGGGCAATCCAACCAGCGCCCATTTTTGTTTGTGTGTTTCAAAATATGATATATGGCAAATTTAAAAGAAATAAAATGATTTTCACATTTATTTCAGTAAAAATGTAAATAAATTTACCCATCTAACTTTTACTCAAAGGGAACCGAAGAAAAAGGGGGACAATCTATACCTTTTGCGAGACAATCCATACCTTTTGGGAGACAACCCATACCTTTTGAGAGACAACCCATACCTTTTGAGAGACAATCTATACCCTTTGGGAGACAAAGGAGGACAAACAGACCCAATGATAACGGCGTAACAGGGATTTCCCAAACTTTGCCAACGGATAAGGCCAAGTCCGTAAGTTTTAATGTTTAATTTATTTAATTTTTTTTATTATGGGAACTTTTAAAAAAGGTATTCTGGGTAGTTTCTCCGGTAAAGTGGGAAACGTTGTGGGCGCCTCCTGGAGGAGCATTACTTACATGAGGAGTTTGCCCTCCGTCACGCGCAACCCCCGTACGGAGAAGCAGCTGTCGCAGCGAAACAAGTTTTCGCTGATCGGGAAATTTCTTAAAACAATCATCCCGGTAATCAGGATGGGTTTCAAAAACATCGCAGGGGCAACCAACAGCGCCTACAGTGCGGCCATGTCGTACAACTTGCAGAACGCGGTGAAGGGTGAATATCCTAATTTTGAAATTGACTTCCCGCGGGTGGGCATCGCCCTGGGTGAATTGTATCCGGCCAACAACGCAAAAATTGCTGCGGAGGCAGGGAAGCTGCTATTCTCTTGGGATGCAACGCTGCAGAACAATACGTCGACGGAGGACCGGGTCATGGCTTTGGTCTACAACCCGGTGAAGGGGGAAGCGGCGTATGACCTGAACATGGCCACAAGGGCCGATGGAACCGGTCAGCTTGAGGTGCCACCCACATGGGAAGGCGATACGGTGGAGACGTATCTGGCATTTGCATCGGAAGATGGGACACAGGTGTCGAACACAGTCTACACGGGCTCGATTGATATCGTCGTTGCATGACGGTGAGGAAGGACTGAACCGCTCCGAAAGGGGCGGTTCTCTTCTGCTGATCAATTAACTTTTTGCACAAGATGATGATGATGATGGATATACTGCAATCGAACGGCAACCTGATTGCCCTGCTGAGCTCTTTCATGGGCGGGGGCGCCCTGGGGGGATTCATTTCGAATGTGATCAACCGCAAGGAGAACAAACGCATCAAGAAAAGCGAAGCCACACAGAAGGAGGCGATGGCCAAGAAGGAGGACGCTTCGGCGGCGACGGAGATGATGGGTCTGCTGGAACGCACGGTGGCCCACATGGAGCGGATGAACACCTACAACGAGGGGAATGCGGAGAGCCTGCTCAAAATGGTGCGCGAGCGGGATCAGCTGAACGACCGGCTGAAAAGGGACCTGGAGCTGCTGCAGCTGCAGCGCACGGAGGACCACCGCCGCATTACGGGCCTGGAGAAAACGGTGGAGCGGGAATTGACATGGCGCCAGGATGGCGATTACCACTATTGCACGGTGAGAGATTGCGGATTGCGCAAACCACCCATGGGTACGTTCAAGCGGTGATGATAATTGCAGCTATTTCTTCGTCTGACAAATTTTTGTGACCCATGCCCGCCCTCGCTCTCGAAAAGAGCAAAACTCGCTTCGCTCAAACAACTGCTCTTTTTACGATCACTGAGGTCGATGGGTCCCCACAAAATATTTGTAGGACTCAGTCTCAGCTGCAATTATCTCTTTTGTGAGGTTCTTGATAACGCATGTTTCAGGGAATGG
>CAZRRC010000098.1:4896-7180 GCA_964602395.1 uncultured Proteiniphilum sp.
AGATCGGATGAAAACAACAACGATGATGGCAATGGCGGTGCTCCTGCTGGGATGCGGGACGGGAAAGAGGGTCACAGAGCGCATGGTGCGGGAGACGGACAGCACGGCTGTGTGGGAGCTGAAAGACAGCCTGCAGCGGAAGGTGACGGAAATTGCCTTGCTGAAAACAGATCTGCAACGGATGTGGGAGGAGAACGTGACCTTGCAGAGCGAGGAAATGACGGTGGAGATAAAATACGACTCGGCGGCCCCCGTGGACACGACGACAGGGAAACCACCGGTCGTGAGCGAACGCATCACGACACTCCTTAACCGCTACGAAAAGGGGATGGCCGAGGGGGAATGGCTGCAAAAGGAGGAATCGCGGGAAAGGGAAAACCTCTTCCGGGAAAACAGCAGCCTGCAACTCAAGGTGGAGAAGCTGACGAAGGGAAACAGAGAACTGAAGGAGAAAACCGATGCCCACACCCTCTTCAACGTGAAACTGCTTCTCGCCAGTATCCTGATAGGCACCCTTCTGACGGGCTGGCTTATGTTACGACGAAAGTGACGAACATAAGAGATTATAAATGCTTATTAAACCGGAAACGAAAGATGGATAACTCTTGTTCCGGGATACGTAACCTTTTGGCAACCTTTTCCCAGTTCTTGAGTGAACTTCTTACCTGATGTAGAATCTGGTCTGCTCTCTTTCGATCAATAAGATATTCCTCAGAGGCATCGAGTAGAATATCAGGATTTGCTTCGTTTGAAGTAGATGAAATCAGCAGACTTTGATGATCATCGAGCGTTGGGTTTACATCATATACCGGTGAAAGTGTCCAACCTTTTGGGGTTAACAGGAATCCATGATTACGGAAGTGATCATCTGAATTACCTACATAGATATTAAATGCGACACGCCTATATAGTTCCTCCAGATTTGAATTCACATCGGTACAATCCCGGACAATAAAGTCCACGATATCGGGATAACCTTTTCCGGTTGTAGCATTATCACCATCTTCAAAGCCCAATAGTGTCATCGCGGAAGCAAAATGAATACGTTTATTGGCTGGTGAACGGTCGAAACGTTCTGATAAATAGGTGTGATATTTTCCTCCCACATCTATTACTTTACTCGGGGCCGTGTTGATGCCGGCTTCTTCCGCCAATATATTGCATAGCTGTTCCCAAAGTCCCACATCATAGGTATCGTTTATGGAGGGGAATTTTGCGATATAAAGTTTGCGGTATTCATCCGAAACACTTGCTTTGGGACGTGCGCCACCTAAAGATGTACCCGGTTGAAACAACTGGACAATCCATTTTTTGTCGGGAAGAACAAGTTGAATATCACTTCTTTCTATTTCCTGACTCGCACGGATCAATGTACGTAAATCAGTGATAGGTGGAACATTGAACGAGGAAGATTTATTTAGATAATCACCTTCCAGATCCCATTTAAATCGAAATCCACCCATACGTGAGAAATCATCGATCCCTATGAGATAATCGAAAGAAGATAAGTTCCTGAGCGGACGCTTTTCTTCAAGTGCAAGAATTTGCTCCCGCTTGTTGATCAATGTACGACCCCATCGGTCAGGCAATACATCTGAAAAGCATCCGAAGATCTCTTTTCCTGGTTGGGTATATTGTGCTCCGGGGTAGTTGTTTATATCTTCACTTATTTGAATAGAAGCATGGTTTCTTAACCAATTGGCATGAAACTCAAATCCATAACTGTCGGAACCACGAAGTTTGTCGTAGCTCAATGTCCCGATAAGTTCAATTTCTTTGAGCCAATCGAAATCAGCATAGACCCATAATTTCTGCATGCTTTATTCCTTTTTTGATGCACGTTGGCGGGGTTTAAGACGAAGGTCTTGCAAGGCTTTTCCCATGACATCTTCCTTGGCAAGAAGGAGAATATCCTCTTCCAATTGAAGTGCATAGAGCACCCTGAGATAGATACCCATGGAGACCGTGGGTAGCCCTTTTTCAACGCGGGACACCGATAAATCAGATACGGTTGCACGTTCTGCCACCTGCGATATTGAGAGGTCACGCCGGAGTCGCGCCAACCGTATTTGTTCGCCTGTTATTTGTAAGTTTTTTTGCAGTTTGCGGGGAAGGTTGGTTCCCATTGTATTTTTTGCCATATCATTAACCTTTCATATAATATACAAATATACGATATTTTATATATTATACGATAGGTTATAATGCAGGAATTCACAATCGACTATTGAATGCTACAAGATGACCTCTTCCTCAACCTATATGCGGGGAAGGCCATATCAGA
>CAZRRC010000099.1:0-6922 GCA_964602395.1 uncultured Proteiniphilum sp.
GATTGTATATTCCTTATAATCTTGCTTACGGTTCTGCCGACAGAGGTACCATCAAACCTTTCTCAAATCTTATTTTCGACGTAGAGCTGCTGGGAATAGAGAAGTAAAAGAATCAGCAAATACGCATATATTTTAAAAAAGAGGCTGTCTCAAAAATTGTTTTGAGACAGCCTCTTTTCAGTTTAATATTTTCCATAGAAGGAGGATTTTCGAAGAGCTTCATCAATCCTTTCCAGTATCCTCGACACTTTGGAGGCATTGATGTCTTCAGGCAACTGTCAAGTTCTCATTGTGAAAGTGAGAACTTGACACATTTTTTAACACCCACAAAATACTTACAAAAAAAAGAACGGGATGTTCTCACTTTCAATCCGCGAAGTTGCTTCAGGAGGCCACTTTACTGCCTGAGGATATCGGAAGCGAAAAAGTATGGGAAAGAGAAAGATAAGTTACTCTCCGGGCAGGAACTGAGGCGCCGCAGATAAAGTCCTCAGGATGTGGAACCCTCCTTCGGCAAACTGACATACAGAAGAAATAACTTCCTGCACGGATAATGGAAGGGTAATAGAAGGGTAATGGGTCGTTATCTCCTTATACATGTACGGAGTGATAAGGGAGGGATAACGGAGGGATAAGGGAGGGATACCAGCGAAGTATCAAAGAATGGCCGTCTCATGTTTTATGATAAGACGGCCTCTTTGTTTTATCTTTAGGTGCTTCTACTCCCATTTGATCTGACTATTTTGCATTGAATTTGTCGATTTTGTGTTAATAATAAGCGAAAAAGTGGGTAGAATGTTGCAAAATGATTGTATAAAAGCTATCTTTGCCCTTATATTGAGAAGGAAAGATTGTTTAGGTTTATTATTTGTTAAATATAAAGAGGATCAGAGCTGGTTTTTTTTTGCAGTTCTGTAAGCTATAAAGGGATTTTATAATAAAATAGGATATATATTACTCAAATTGGCGTTTTTTTGAAAAAAAAAATGCAAAAAAAAAAGTTTTTAAAATAATTGATATATATTTGTGTACTGGAGTCGTTCCTATACAAATGTTAATTGATTTGAGTTGAATATAGGGAATTTGATTTATTCTGAATGCAATTTTTATGACAAACCACATTCCCCGCTATTTTTGGAATAGAACAATATATATAATGAAAGTGATTAATTAAAAAGTAGAGTTTATGAAAAGAAAACTAGTGATGTTTTTATCTCTGTTCTTTCTTGGAATAGGGATTATTACTGCTCAGATTCAGGTGCGAGGAATCGTGGTTGATGAAGCAGGAGAACCGGTAATCGGAGCCACCATTCAACTAAAAGGGACAACGCAAGGTACTGTCACCGATTTAGATGGTAACTTTACGTTAAGTGCGCCGGCAGGAGGAACACTGACAATTTCTTACGTCGGTATGCAAACAAAAGACGTGCCTGTAAGTGCGAATGTAAAGGTTGTCTTGAATTCCGACACACAGATGTTGAGCGAGGTATTAATAGTGGGAGCAATGGGTATCGCCCGCCCACCGAGATCTGCGGGTTTCGGACAATCAGTTGTCGACCCGAGCGAAGCAATCCAAAAAGCCGAACCTGATTTATTCCGTTCACTGGATGGAAAAATCCCAGGTGTTCAGGTAGGTGCTTCATCTGCTACTGCAGGTAGTGCCACTAAGGTGCTGATTCGTGGAAACTCATCTTTTTTAGGGAATAATGACCCGTTATATGTTGTGGATGGAGTTCCATATAGTAATACTGAAGTTACTACAGGTAGTAGGTTAACCTCTGCTGGTGCCTATGGTACCGGTATTTCGACTTTAGACCCCAATGATATTGAAAGTATGACTGTGTTGAAAGGGGCTGCTGCTGCTGCATTGTATGGAAGTCGTGCTGCAAATGGTGTGGTTTTGGTAACGACAAAAGCTGGAAGCAAAAGAGTCCGTCCTTCACAGAAAAAGTTTGAAGTAACTCTCAGTTCTTCTTATACGACAGAAACAATTGCTTCATTGCCTGAGTATCAAAACTCCTATGGCCAGGGAAGTAATTTCCTTTATTCGAATGCAAACGGTTCATGGGGACCTGCTTTCGGATCCAGTGTAGAAACAATCCCTCTTTATCCTAACTACAAAACTGCTTTTCCAGATTGGGAAACCACAATTCCTTACCAGGCATTTCCGAACAACGTGAAAGATTTGTTCAGAACGGGAAATATTCTAGATAACTCTGTTAACATCATGAGTTACAACGATAAAGGTAATTTTAGCACCACTGTTTCAAGACTTGGACAAGAAGGTTATATCCCCCATTCGGCTTTTGAACGCACATCATTCAGTGTGGGTGGTAACCAGAAGCTGGACAATGGACTTACTGTGGGAGGAACGCTTTCCTACTCTAGAACAATCCAGGATGGTCCATTCTTTGGTGCTGGTAATTATGGCGGCTCTGTTAGTTCATTTGCCCGCGCAATGCTTATTCCGCGAAATGTGGATATAGCTGGACTTCCATTTGAGACAGCTGATGGACGAAATCTGATGCCTTTTGGTGGCGTGGATAACCCATTATGGTCATGGAAATACAATACGATTAATACGGTGATGGATCGTACAGTCAGCACCATGAATGCTGGATATGATTTCACAGACTGGTTGTCTGCAAGCTATCAATTTGGATGGAATCAATTCGAGATGGACCGTAAACAGGTGATTAATATTGGTTCGGTTGGTCCTGAAGCATTCCCCGGTGAAGGGCAGATTATCAACGACAACTACACGACACAGGAACTGGAATCTAACTTCAACCTTACCTTCAAGCACAAGTTTGAAGAGGATTACGACCTGAGAGTAACTGTGGGACATAATATCAATCAACGTACAATCCACAGAGCAGGTGCTACAGGGAATAAGATGATATTCAAGGGTATATACAATGTGGACAATACCCAGGAACAAACTGCATCTGAATCTCAATCAAAAAGGAGATTGTGGGCATTGTATGCCGATGCCATGTTGGGGTACAAGAATTATGCATTCTTAAATTTCACATTGCGTAATGACCATTCATCCACATTGCCGGTAGAACACAGCAGCTATTTTTATCCAGCTGTAACCGGCTCTTTCGTCTTTACAGATGCATTTGAATTGAATCCCGATGTCATGAATTTCGGTAAAGTACGTTTGGCTTGGGGACGCGTGGGTAACGATGCAGGTCCCTATTATGTAAACGGTACTTACCTGCAGGATACACCTTTTGCAGGAAATCCCATCATGTTGCTTCCTACCACTTCATATGATCCGGAGTTGAAACCGGAATTTACCACAGAGGTCGAAGCCGGTGCTGAACTGAACTTTTTCCAGGACAGGATAGGTATCGATTTTACCTGGTACAATCGTTCTACCACAAATCAGATTGCACCACTCAGTTTGCCCGCTTCAACTGGCTCCAGAACTTATTATACCAATTTTGGGGAATTGAACAACAAGGGAGTTGAAATTGGACTTACTCTCGTTCCCATACGACTGGCCAACTCCTTCAAGTGGGATATTTTCACTACTTTCACAAAGAACAAGAGTAATGTAGTGTCGTTGATCGAAGGTATTGAGCAGATCACACTTTCAACCGGTTCCACATCTGAACCGCAGCCTACCCTCAAACCCGGTCTTCCGTATGGCTTCCTCAGAGGTACTGTTATTGCCCGTGACGATGAAGGAAATATGCTGGTAAACCCGAACAGCGGAGCCTATATTGAGAATGACGAATTGGGTGACTTGGGTGATCCCTATCCCGACTATAAGACAGCTATTAGCAACACTTTCAGTTATAAAGGGATTTCTTTGAATGTGTTATTTGATGCAAGAATAGGTGGAATTCTTATTTCTGGGCCTGCCTCCGATATGTTGGGACGTGGTGTAACCAAAGATACCGAAGATCGTCTCGGCTCTCGCATACTCCCTGGAGTGCTGGGTGATCCCAATACACTGGAACCGATCCTTGACGCAAACGGAAAGAAGATTCAAAATACAATACAGTTATCTGAAAATGATTTATGGTTTTCTCCTTCGGAGGGTAATACTTTCTCTATCAATAGTGTTGATGAGTTTCAGGCCTTTGACGCTACCGTTTTCCGTTTAAGTGAGATATCACTTGGATATGATTTGCCGAAGAAATGGTTACAAAATACCTTTATTGGCTCAGCTAATATCTCATTAATAGCGAGAAACCTTTGGTATTTCGCTCCTGGATTTCCAAAATATTCCAATTATGATCCGGGTTCCAACGCATTTGGTAGTGGAAATGTGCAGGGTATTGACCGTGAAAGTGCACCATCAACCCGTAGAATTGGCTTGAATGCAAGATTAACATTCTGATAACGAATAAAATAGAATATAATATGAAAAAAATAGCGAAACTTTTTATGGCATTAGCTATTCTGTTATATCTGGGTAGTTGTACTGATGATTACCTCGACATTAACAAGGATCCTAATAGCCCTACAACCCCGGAGCTCAACCAGCTCCTTTCGGGAAGTGAGTATTACATGGTACAGGCCATCAGTCAGGGTAATTTTTTAGGTGAAGGTCTTGGATCCTATGTACATCATCTGGTATCACGTGAGGTGCAAAATTATGGAATGACTCCTGGTGCAAATAACCCATATAATACCTGGAATTATTTGTATACCTATGTACTCACAGATTATGATGCAATTATCGCTAATGCAGAACCCGAAGGGAACCTCATTTATGCCGGTGTCGCCAGAACCCTTAAAGCATATACCTTTTCTGTTATGGTTGACTTATGGGGTGATATTCCTTTTACGGAGTTTAATGTGCCAGGGCAAACTGCTCCCAGTCCCGATAGTAGCAAAGATATCTACAATGCACTGATTTCAATATTGGAGGAAGGAAAGTCAAATTTGACTGCCGATGCCGAAAACAGCTTGAAACCTGGGAAGGATGATTTCTTTTATGCTGGCAATGTAGCCAAATGGGTACGTTTGAATAATACAATCAAACTGAAACTCCTCTTGCAGTCAAGAAAAGCTAAATCAGATATCACCGACTGGCAAAGTAAGTTGAACGCTCTTGTCGCTGAAAATGCTTTTATCAACAAAGGAGAAGATTTTCAGTTTTGGTTTACTAGTTTGACAAGCCCAGCAGACGAACGCCACCCTGCTTTTTCTTCGCTCTATGGTCAACATACCCATTTTATCAGTCCCTATTTCTACGAGACCATGATGGGCCAAACCTATAATACAACGGACAATCCTTTCACGGGCATTGAAGACCCACGTGTACCTTATTATTTCTATAATCAATTACCCGACGGTTCCAGAACAGACACGGAAAGTCCACATGAATATAGAAATGGTAACTTTGTATCGATCTTTTTTGCGACTACCGGACCCAACTCTGCAGGTAGTAACGACCACTCCTATACCAAATATGGTATTTATCCAATTGGTGCAAAATATGACAATGGAACAGGTGGAAGAGTTGCTACAGCCAAAGAACCCACCGGGATCGCTCCACACAAAATCATCACTTTTGCAACATTGAAATTCATGTTGGCAGAGTTAGCTCTTGCGGGAGAAATAACGGGTGATGCTGCGACATTATTGGAGGAAGCAATTGAAGCCTCTATAGATCACGTACACAGTGTGGTGGATAAAAATGCTTCAGCGCCTAATCCCAATCCTGCACCAAAAATCTCAGAAGTTGAGCGAGAATTTTTTGTTAACGCAGTTCTTGCCAGATATAATGCGGCCAATGCAGAAGGAAAGATGAGGATTATTATGACACAAAAATGGATTCACAATTTCATGAGCCCAATTGACGTATATACCGATTACAGACGTACTGGTTATCCGTTGTTCTTTGATCCGAATAAAACGCAGGATCCCGGTTTTGGAGTAAACCCGACTGTCACTGAAAGATCCGATGCAAGGGTGCCAATTTCAAATCTGGCCTCTTTCCCGCGCTCACTTTACTATCCGACCAATTCGGAAACTGAGTTAAATCCAAATATGACACAGAAAACAAACCTGTCTACTCCATTTGTGTTCTGGGATAAATAATCAATTAAAAGAGATATCAATATGAAAAAAGTATATTTATTATTTATCACCCTTTCCCTTTTGATGTTAGGGTATAGTTGTAGCAAAGAGCTCCCATATCCGATTGATGATGTGAAACGTGGAGTGGTGATTGATATTGTTCGTTCGGAAGGATCGGATGGTGTACTATACCGAGATGAAACCGACGGCAACTACAAAGTGAAACTGACTATTCCTGAGCAGCAAGGGGATTACTCCTTTATGAAGCATGCTCAAATTCTCGCAGTTTTTCAGGGATCCGATGGCTCGGTAACAACGAAAGTTGTAGAAGACAATATCACCGAATTCCCAAAAGAAATATCTATCAATATTGGTCAGGTCTATAGCCTTTTCGGTTTAACTGCCCCTTCACTGGGCGAGGTCCTTTTTCTTACTACCAATGTAGTGTTAAAGGATGGTTCCGTGATTCCCGGGTGGTCCGAAGAAATGGGGTATAACAACCGTGCCTTTAGTGGATGGAGATTAGGCGGGAGAGCCTATTCCTATAATGTACGCTATGCGGTTGTTTGTGCACTGGATTTGGATGTGTTTGTGGGGACATGTACCGTTACACAAGACGACTGGTGGGGTGAAACACCCTACGAAGTAGAAGTGACCAAAGTTGGTGACAACCAGTTGAAGATCGAGGGCCTTTATAATGGAGAAGCCGAGAATCCTCTCGTGATTACTATTGATCCGGCTGACTATTCCATCTCGTTTGATAAACAGATTCTGGCCCCTAATTCAGGAGCTTGGTGGGGTAGACCAGCATATAACAATTTTGCCTTAAGTGCCGGTACTGGTGTGGTAGATGCTTGTGATAATATCATCAGCTTTA
>CAZRRC010000100.1:0-6892 GCA_964602395.1 uncultured Proteiniphilum sp.
CGGCCGGCTCTTCGCCGGTACATCTCCATATATCCCTTATGTTTCCCTTATGTTTGGCTTATTAAAACATAAGGCAAACATGAGGATGATATAAGTAAACATAAGGATGGTACACACCGATAGGGTGCTCTTGCCCTGAAAAGAGTTTATAGTAATTGTATATTAAAAGCAGAATACCTGACAGAATATGTACCCGATGGATGGGATTGTACGATTGATGCGAAAAGCAAGGAGGTTGGAGCTATCGCATGGGGTCCAAACTATGTAATGCCGTGCAATGTTCCTCACGGGTGTACAGGGAAACCCCATAAAAAAAAGGTTGCCCGCAATAGCAACCTTTTATCTTTATTCTCGCAATGTGTGTTGCAAGCAGAGCACGTTCACATTTTATTTTACAGTCGTGCTGTCAACAATCTGTACCGGATTCAATGCATTGAGTTTTTCCTTTAGCGCGGGAAGCTCATTTTCTTTGATATCACCCTTGAGTGTGATGATGCCGTCCTTTACTGAAGCAATTACTGTTTTATATTCCTTGATCACATCCACAAGGGCTGCATTGATCGATTCATCGAGGAAAGTATAGTCGGGAGCGGGAGGAACCACTTCAATCTGGTTGATCACCGACTTCACATTTTCTACTCCGGCTACGGTACTTTCGGCATAAGTCTTTGTCGCCTCATCGGCCACGGTCCCTGTCAAGGTAGCTACCTTGTTCTCCACGGTGACCAATACACCTTCCAGTTCAGGATTGGAGGCCACCAGTTCTTGCGCTGCGTTTTGCACATCCGCATCGCTCACATTGTTACAGGCTGTAGTGCCAATACCCAGTGCGAGTATCAGCATACCCATTGATAAAGAACGAAATAGTTTCATAACTTTTTCCTTTTTTAGTTAAACATAAAATGTTTTTCTCTTTAAACGACATTCATAAAACATCTCATCTATTGAATTGTTTTCGGAAAAAGCCAAAATTTGAAAATCGTTCTACAGCTTTAGAAAATCTTTGTATACTTATGACAATAGGGAGTGGAACCTTTGTATTCGTAATACTGTTGGTGATAATTTTCAGCTTTCCAGAATGTTGTGGCCGGTTTAAGCATGGTAGCCACGCGGTATCCCTTTCCACGTAGCAGGTCGATATACTTTTCAGCGATTGCTTTTTGCGATTCATCGGCATAGAAGATGCAGGAGCGGTATTGCGGACCAATATCGGGACCCTGTCCATCTGTTTGTGTGAAATCGTGTGTTTCGAAGAAAAGTTTTACCATTTCCTCATAGGTGGTTGCCTCCGGATCGAAAATCACTTCGGTGGTTTCCAGATGTCCCGTATTTTTTTGACAAACCTGCTCATAGGTAGGGTTATTCACGTGGCCTCCCATGAAGCCCACGTTGGTTTGCTTTACGCCTGGTGCTTTCATAAAGAAATATTCCGTCCCCCAGAAGCAACCCGATGCAAAGTAACCTTTTGCCTGACCATCCTGTTTTGCAGGTAGAAACTTCATGGAAATGGAGTTCACGCAATGGCGTGTCTGTTTTTCGGTGAATCCCTCGCCCAGGAATACATGTCCCAGGTGTGCACCGCAGTTGTTGCAGATAATCTCGGTGCGTCGGCCGTCTGCATCACGTACCCGCTTCACGGCACCCTCTATCTCATCATCGAAAGAAGGCCATCCACAATCCGATTCAAACTTGTCCTCCGAACGGTAGAGTGGGGCGTTACACCGCTTACAGAGATAGGTCCCTGCCTCTTTATTATTCAGATATTCCCCGGTAAAGGGACGTTCTGTTCCCTTGTGTAAGATTACTCGCTCCTCATCGGGTGTCAATGCATTGTATTCCATTCTATTTTGCTTTATTTGGGTTGTTTTATTTTGATTTCCCTGCGCACACATATTCAAAAACAAGGTGGCAAAAATATATAACAGATAAGTTCTTCTCATATAAGATATTTTTTAAAAGCATACCTTTTTCGTTGTTTTAGATACTGCAGATTTTGTTCGTTCTCGTAAGCTTCCTTCTCAAAACCTATGTGCCGATATGCATTATAGCAGTCCCGGTAACGAATCAGAAGGATACTCCATTCTACCAGATACCAGAAGTAAAAACCGATAACCAGTAGTTCTAGCATCTGACGGGTATGGATGGCCTCGTGATTGAGAACACGTTTATCCAACGTTGTTTCACCCTTTCTCGCGAAAATGACCCCGAACAGATTAATTGCACTGAATCCTTTAAACGGCAGAATACCGGAATAGATGATCTTCATACGTCCCCTGTATTGTTAGATTATTTCCTGATCCAGCACTCAATGAATAATCTTTTTTGAACCTTTCATTAAACCAAAGGTAGAAACATTCTGTAAATTTCGTAACTTTGCATACTTAAAAATCGATAAATCAAAAAGGAACCAATATGAACAATAATTTTTCATCCGATCTTTCGTATAAGGTGGCGGACATCAATCTGGCCGATTTTGGAAGAAAGGAAATCGATATTGCCGAGCATGAGATGCCCGGATTGATGGCCATTCGGAAAAAGTATGCCATAGAGAAGCCATTGAAAGGTGCCCGAGTGATGGGCTCGCTTCACATGACCATCCAGACGGCTGTGTTGATAGAGACCTTGGTGGAGCTGGGTGCCGATGTGCGCTGGGCCAGTTGTAATATTTTCTCCACCCAGGATCATGCTGCTGCAGCCATTGCTGCTGCCGGTGTACCTGTGTTCGCCTGGAAAGGTGAGTCGCTGGAGGAGTACTGGTGGTGTACGGAGATGGCGCTCCGTTTTCCCGGCGGTAAAGGGCCCAATCTCATTGTGGACGACGGTGGCGATGCTTCTCTCCTTGTGCACATGGGCTATATGGCCGAAAACGATGCATCTACGATAGACAGAAAGGGATCGAACCACGAGGAACAGGTTATCCTCGATACACTACATCGTATCCTGAAAGAGGATGGACAGCGCTGGCACAGAACCATTGCTGAGATGAAAGGTATCTCAGAGGAGACTACCACAGGTGTTCACCGTCTGTACCAGATGATGGAGCGGGGTGAACTGCTTGTACCGGCGATCAATGTAAACGACTCGGTCACCAAGTCGAAATTCGATAACCTTTATGGCTGCCGTGAATCGCTTGCCGATGGCATCAAGCGGGCAACCGATGTGATGATTGCCGGCAAGGTGGTCGTGGTGCTTGGTTACGGCGACGTAGGTAAGGGTTGTGCCAAATCGATGCGCTCCTATGGTGCACGAGTGATCGTTACTGAGATTGATCCCATTTGCGCCCTGCAGGCTGCCATGGAAGGGTTTCAGGTGACCACCATGGAGGAAGCGGTGAAAGAAGGTAATATTTTTGTTACCACGACCGGAAACCGCGATGTGGTGACCATTGAACATTTGCAACAGATGAAGGATCAGGCGATTGTCTGCAACATCGGTCATTTTGATAACGAGATACAGGTGGATAAGCTGTTGAATTTTCCGGGAATCACCCATTTGAATATCAAACCACAGGTGGACAAGTATACTTTCCCTGCCGGCAATTCTCTTTTCCTCCTTGCCGAAGGCAGACTGGTGAACCTGGGATGTGCTACGGGTCATCCTTCCTTCGTGATGAGCAACTCTTTCTCCAACCAGACACTGGCGCAAATCGACCTTTGGCAGCATGATTACGAAGTAGGTGTCTATCGCCTGCCGAAGCATCTCGACGAAGAGGTGGCCCGGTTGCATCTGGAACAGATAGGAGTGAAACTGACGACCCTTACGCAAAATCAGGCCAATTATATTGGCGTACCAGTGGAAGGACCCTACAAACCGGAGCATTACCGTTATTAAAAGTTGTGAGCAATGAGATTGACTGGAATCGCTATTTCAGCATAGCATTTTCAGTTTGTTTTACAAAAAAGAGAAAACTAAAGCAAAAGCAGAAAAATTATATTTTTGATTCTGAAATGATTATCAGAAATGAGCGAAAAAAACAGTTTTTTGTTGCTTGATCAGTTGGAAAAATAAAATAAAGGTTTTATCTTTGCACTCGCTTTTGCAAGAAAGCATTTAGGATGATTCGCTAGCTCAGCAGGTAGAGCACATCCCTTTTAAGGATGGGGTCCTGGGTTCGAGCCCCAGGCGGATCACAAAAAAACCGCAGTAATGCGGTTTTTTTATTTTTTTATTTCCGTTCTATTTCCCGTAGATTTTCCATCTTCTTCCTGGCCAGAAAACCGTAGATGCCTTCGAGATGTTCAGTCACTTTCTGGTTACCGAATTCATATACTTTTTGAGTGAGGCCATTCAGAAAATCGCGGTCGTGTGAGACCACAATCAGCGTTCCGTCGAAATCAATCAACGCTTGCTTCAGAATATCCTTGGTCTTCAGATCGAGGTGATTGGTTGGCTCATCCAGAATGAGCAGGTTTACGGGCTCAAGCAGCAGCTTGATCATGGCCAGTCGTGTGCGTTCACCTCCCGAAAGTACTTTCACCTTCTTGTCGATATCTTCTCGTCCAAACATGAACGCACCCAGGATGTCGCGGATCTTCGTGCGGATATCGCCCACGGCAATGTCGTCGATGGTCTGAAAAACAGTCAGTTCTTCATTGAGGAGCGATGCCTGGTTTTGTGCAAAATATCCGATTTGTACATTGTGACCCAGCTGCAGGGTGCCGCCGAAGCCGGTTTCACCCATGATGCATTTCACGAGAGTGGACTTTCCCTCGCCGTTACGACCGACAAAAGCTACCTTCTCGCCCCGTTCGATGGTGAAATTTACATTACTGAAAACTAGTTTATCTTCATACGATTTGCTCACGTCTTCGGCAACCACGGGGTAGCTTCCCGAACGGGGAGCAGGAGGGAACCGGAGCTTCAGTGCCGATCGGTCTACCTCATCTACCTCCACCAGCTCCAATTTCTCCAGCATCTTTACTCGAGACTGCACCTGCAACGTCTTCGAATAGGTACCTTTAAATCGCTCGATAAACTCCTTGGTCTCGGCGATCATCTTCTGTTGGTCGTCGTATTGTTTCTGCTGTTGCTCACGGCGCTCTTTCCGCAGCTCAAGGTATTGTGAGTAGGTAGCTTTATAATCGTAGATACGCCCCATAGTCACCTCGATGGTGCGGTTGGTGATGTTGTCTACAAACGCCCGGTCGTGTGAAATAACGACAACTGCTTTGGCGCTGTTGATGAGAAAATCTTCAAACCACTCTACCGAGTCTATATCGAGGTGATTGGTCGGTTCATCCAGCAATATCAGATCGGGATCCTGCAATAGAATTTTTGCCAGTTCGATGCGCATGCGCCAACCGCCGCTGAATTCAGCCGTAGGCCGGTCGAAGTCGCTGCGTTGAAATCCCAATCCCAGAAGCGTCTTTTCAACCGCTGCATCGTAGTTAATTTCTTCAATGCCGTAAAATTTTTCACTCAATGCGGCCACCTGCTCAATGAGCTGCATATAGGCATCCGACTCATAATCGGTACGCAAGGTCAGTTCGTTGTTGATGCGTTCGATTTCTTCTTCCTGCTGGTGGATGTGTGCGAAGGCTTGTGCAGTTTCTTCGAAGACAGTCCGTTCATCTTCGGTCATCAGATGTTGCGGTAGGTAGGCAACGATGAAATCCTTGGGCTTGGAAACCCTTCCCCTTGTTGGCTCCCGCACACCAGCCAGAATTTTCAGCAAAGTGGATTTACCGGCACCGTTCTTGCCCATTAGGGCAATGCGGTCTTTTGGGTTTATGACAAAAGAAATATCCGAAAACAACGTCGTCCCACCGAACTCAACGGTTAATCCGTCAACCAATACCATATCTTTAATTTTATTTTGGCTGCAAAGATACGTCTTGAAAGTGTGTTACGGAAATGTTTTAGAAGATTCAGTAAATGATTTCTTTTCTAATTTCTTCGGGACGCATTCCCGTTTTTTTTAAACAGAAATCCGACAGGTGTGAGAGGTTGGAAAAACCCAGAAAGTCTGCGATTTGTTTCAGCGGATAGTCGGTATTTATGAGATAATTCAACATTGCTTCTTTTTTTATGGATAACATCCATTGTTTGGGCGTCACCTTGAAATTATTTATAAAATGTCGTGTAAAAGTTTTTGTGGAATAAAATCCACATTTTTTCGATAGATCCTCTAAATTATCTATATAGTTAAAGTTTTTGAGGACCGATTCCACAAAGTCATTTTCTTTTCCCAGATAGTATATGATATTTATAGTCATTGTTCCCAGTCTCTTTTCATTTGAAATAACTTTTTGTGTGCCATCCTCGAAAAGAAGTACACATCTCCGGACATGTCTGTATATAGCCGATTCGTATTGATTACCGGAACGATTGGGTGTCTTGTTATTTGTTTCAGACTCATACATACAAAAATCCTTTATCTGTTGTTTAACCGTAGTACGAAGCTGCGTGTCTTTGTTTTTTCCCTTTGTACTGTTGCATTGACCTTTATCTGAAGTTTGTTAATTCGTGACAATGCCTTGAAATACTATTCGACCGAGACGTCATATGCCTGGATTTGTGCTAAACCGTGTACCAGATAATTCATAGCCTTTATCTCGTGAAGCACGTTTTCGGCGATCTTTCAGTTTCCAGGTAAGATAAATGATGCCCTTCTGGAGTAGAAGGAGGTTGTAAAATTTTATCTGCATAAGGCCGGTGACATGCTATAAAAGAGAAATAGGCGGCAGGAGCCAAATGCTTCATATAAAAGGTAAAATATCTCCAGCTGACATACTATACATACGATATGTTGTTTTATGATCTCACGTTGGCTGTAAAAACCTGCAAAAAATAGACATATATCTGCAAGAATAAGACTTTTCCTTTTATTACTCTTGATAATCAGAGTAGTGTGGAAACAGTGTTGTAGTATATTTTTAATAAATATACATAT
>CAZRRC010000101.1:0-6764 GCA_964602395.1 uncultured Proteiniphilum sp.
GGTTAAACTTCATTTTTCAGCAATTTGAAAAAATGGGGTTTTCAGAGCAGACTCAGTTAATATTTTGACAAAAAAAGAAGCATGGTAGAGAAAATAAAGAGAGTTCGTGATTTTGAGACAATAAATGTATTAGTCTTGTTTATCCTTTAAAATCCATTAGTGTCTCGTTCTTTAGACCATCTTTCACTTCCTTCGAAAGATCTCTTTTACCAGAGTTCCACAACAATTCAAGATCCTCTTGTCCTTTTGATTTGATGATATTACAATTATAAAGGTGCAATTTTATTTTGTCATTTAATAGTTCTTTGAATTGAGCAATAATTTTGGAATAGTAAATTCTGTCTTTTTCAGTTAAATCAAATCCTATATAAGCAACATGAGCTTTTTGTTTATTCATTGCACAAGCAGCTTCAACCCTATGGACCATTTGACCTTGCCCCTACCATGCTTGGTATTCCCTTATATATTCCTTATATTTCGCTTATTCATCAATAAGGAGATAGCGACCCAATACCCTTCCATTACCCTTCTATTATCCATGTAAGAAGCTATTTCGTCCGTATTGCGGAATGACGAAGGAGCGCTCCACATCCTGGAGCCTTCGACTGCGGTGCCTCAACTCCTGCACGGAGAGGAACTTCTCTTTCTCTTTCTTTTTTATTCCTGTAAAAAAAGGGCTGATTTGGCCTATTTTGCCTATTTTTGTAAGATAATGGTTCGCAAATGACATGAAGAATCCGGTACTTTATTTAATTCCCGTCACCTTGGGTGACACGCCTGTTGAAAGGGTTCTTCCTTCGTTCAACACGACAGTTATATCCGGACTGAAGTATTTTATTGTAGAGAATATCCGGTCGGCACGCCGTTTTCTGAAGAAATGCAATCCGGAGATCGAGATCGATGCGATCACCTTTTACGAGTTAAATCAGCACACCGACTCCAAGGAGATAGCAAGCTACCTCATTCCAATGAAAACGGGAGAGAGCATGGGCGTGATCTCTGAGGCAGGTTGTCCCGCCGTAGCCGATCCGGGTGCCGATGTGGTGACTCTTGCACAACAGGAAGGATACAGGGTGGTGCCATTGGTAGGGCCCTCTTCCATCCTGATGGCGGTCATGGCTTCGGGATTCAACGGACAGAGCTTCGCCTTTCAGGGTTATCTCCCCATTGAAGCAAACGAACGTGTCAAAAAGCTAAAACAACTGGAATCACGGGCTTACAATGAAGACCAGACTCAACTTTTTATCGAAACACCCTACAGGAACCAAAAAATGGCCGAGGAAATTCTGTTGCACTGCAAACCACAAACCCGTCTTTGCATCGCCATGAACATTTCCTGTGACGATGAATACATCGTGACACAAAGTGTGAAGGCTTGGAAGGGCAAATTGCCGGATATGCATAAGAAGCCGACGGTATTTCTTATTTATAAAGGGTTTTAAATGTTATTTTTCCACAATGACCATCAGATATAACGTACAACTACAACCATATAATTCTTTCCGCACCAGGGCGTCGGCCCGGGTATTCTGCGAACCGCAAACGGCAAAAGAGCTTTCAGACGCAATCAAAGTCTTTTCCAATGAACGGAAGCTGGTACTGGGAGGAGGATTCAATCTGTTTTTCACCCACGATTTCGATGGCGTGGTGATCAAGCCGGAGATGAGGGGAATTACCACGGTGGCCGAAAACGACGAATATGTAGAAATTGAAGCGGGAGCCGCCGAAGAGTGGGATCAGTTTGTCGGGTTCTGCGTTTCACGCGGTTATGCGGGACTGGAAAATCTTTCCCTGATACCGAGCTCCGTGGGGGCAAGTCCCATACAGAATATCGGCGCCTATGGAACGGAAGTGAAGGATACAATTATCCGGGTTAAAGCGGTGAATATCTGTTCAGGTGAATACCACGAATTTACCAATGAAGAATGTGCTTTCGGATATCGCGACAGCATCTTCAAGCGTACTGGCCGCTACGTAATCACCTCGGTGGTGTTCCGGCTTAGCAAAGCATTTGCCTACAAAGAAAAATATGTCGACTTAAGTCGGGAGCTGGAAGGCATTGCTGCTCCCTCGATCTCGCAGGTACGCGATGCCATTATTCGCATACGCACCCGCAAGCTACCCGACTACAACCTCCTTCCCAACGCGGGTAGCTTCTTCAAAAACCCCGTGTTGACAACCGATGAAAAGGATGCACTGCAGAGAAAACTGCCTGATGCACCGGTCTACAACGTGGGAGAAAACGGTTTTAAAACATCGGCCGCGTTTCTGATCGAAAAGGCAGGGTATAAGGGGAAACGAAAAGGCATGGTTGGCACCTATGAGCACCATGCGCTGATCATTGTAAATTATGGGACCGAGAGCGGACAGGAGATCGCCGATTTTATGGAAGAGATTCAACAGGAAGTAAAAAAACAGTTCGGCATCCTCCTTGAGCCGGAAGTGTGGATATTTTAATCTGAAAACTATGTCATCATTCATCATCGAAGGCGGACACAGCCTTCAGGGAAACATCACCCCACAGGGAGCGAAAAACGAAGCGTTGCAGATAATCTGCGCCACCCTGCTCACGCAGGAGGAGGTGGTCATCGACAACGTGCCCGACATTCTCGACGTAAACAACCTGATCTCCCTCATCGGGGACATGGGGGTCGCAGTAAAGAAACTGGATGAAAAGCGTTATTCTTTCAAGGCGGAAGAGATCGACCGTGATTACACCCAGTCGGATGATTTTATGCGGAAGTGCGCGGCGTTGCGGGGCTCCATCATGCTGATCGGGCCTCTTCTGGCACGTTTCGGTGAAGCGGTCGTTCCCAAACCGGGAGGTGACAAAATTGGTCGTCGACGCCTCGACACCCACTTCAACGGCATCATGAAACTGGGGGCCCAAATGATCTATCACGAACAGCGAAACCTCTTCACTCTCTCGGCCAAACAACTGAAAGGGACCTACATCCTCCTCGACGAAGCCTCTGTAACCGGCACAGCCAACCTGCTGATGGCCGCCGTACTGGCAGAGGGCGAGACAATCATCTACAATGCGGCCTGTGAACCCTACGTGGAACAGCTCAGTCGGATGCTGGTGCGCATGGGGGCAAAAATTGATGGCATCGGATCCAATAAACTGCTGATACAGGGAGTTACAAAACTTTCGGGTTGCCAACACCGCCTCCTCCCCGACATGATTGAGATAGGAAGCTTCATCGGCATGGCCGCCATGACTGGCTCGGAGATCACCATCAAAGAGACGTCTGTTGCCCATCTGGGTATCATTCCGGAGAGCTTCCGGCGACTGGGTATCACCGTGGAACAACGAGGCGACGACCTTTTCATACCCCGGCAGGATGGATACACCATTGAATCGTTTATCGACGGCTCCATCCTCACCATTGCCGATGCACCATGGCCGGGACTCACACCCGACTTGTTGAGTGTGATGCTGGTGGTGGCCACGAAAGCCAAAGGCAGCGTACTCATTCATCAGAAGATGTTCGAAAGCCGCCTCTTCTTCGTGGACAAGCTGATTGACATGGGAGCACAGATCATTCTCTGCGATCCGCACCGTGCCGTGGTAATCGGCCTGGATAACCGGCTTCATCTGCGGGGTATGACGATGACCTCGCCCGATATCCGTGCGGGAATCTCCATGCTGATCGCTGCCATGAGTGCCGAGGGAACAAGCACCATTCACAACATTGATCAGATAGACCGTGGATACCAATCCATAGATACACGGCTGAACGCCCTGGGAGCCCAGATAAAAAGAATCTAAAATCGGGATAAAAAGAAGTGAATCATATGGGAAGGAGAGAAAAATGAAGCTGCTTTTCCAGAGGAAAATATTTGCTTTTCTGGCGACTCTTTTATTACTTTGTACCTTCATTTGAAATAACAAACTACAATTATGCCCACCAATTCGGTTATCACCGACATCCAGCAAGTAACCATTCGTTTCTCAGGCGACTCAGGGGACGGAATGCAGTTGTCCGGAACACTCTTTTCCACGTTATCGGCGATCTTCGGAAACGAGATAGCCACTTTTCCCGATTACCCGGCCGAAATACGTGCACCGCAAGGTTCACTACAAGGTGTTTCGGGTTACCAGGTACGCATCGGAGCAAAACATGTATACAACTCCGGAGACAAAACAGACGTACTTGTGGCGATGAATCCAGCAGCGCTGAAGGTGAACGCACAATACCTGAAGAGAGGGTCTATCGTGCTCTACGACACCGATTCGTTTCAAAAGAAAGATCTCGACAAAGCACTGTATACAACCCAGGATCCTTTTGCAGAACTCAAGCTGGAACATGTGCAGCCTGTGGGTGTGGCCATCACCTCCCTCACCAAAGCTTCACTCGAAGGTTCAGGACTGGATAACAAAGACATGCTCCGTTGCAAGAACATGTTTGCGCTGGGTATTGTCTGCTGGCTCTTCAACCGGCCACTGGAAATAGCCGACATGTTGCTACAGCAGAAGTTCGCTAAAAAACCATTGCTGGTGCAGGCCAACATCAAGGCCATGTCCGACGGTTACAACTACGGCAACAACATACACCTTACCGCTTCCACCTATCGCATTGAGCCCATTGAGGGTAACAAAGGTTTTTATACCGATGTGAACGGAAACACAGCTACTGCTTACGGTCTGATTGCCGCTGCAGAAAAAGCAGGAATTCAGTTATTTCTGGGCTCTTATCCCATTACACCTGCGACAGACATCCTGCAGGAATTGGCCAAAAGAAAAGATTTCGGCGTAAAAGCTCTCCAAATGGAAGATGAAATTGCCGGAATTACCTCCTCCATAGGCGCCAGCTTTGCAGGCTGTCTGGCTGCCACCTCCACCTCAGGCCCGGGTCTTGCGCTCAAGAGTGAAGCACTGGGACTGGCAGTGATGACCGAGTTACCCCTGGTGGTGATCGATGTGCAGAGAAGCGGACCCTCCACGGGAATGCCGACCAAGAGTGAACAGACCGACCTGAACCAGGCCTTGTACGGACGCAATGGCGAAAGTCCGCTGGTGGTAATAGCTGCGGCATCGCCCACCGACTGTTTTGAGAGCGCCTTTGAAGCAGGGAAGATTGCACTGGAACACATGACACCGGTGGTCCTGCTTACCGACGGTTATATTGCCAATGGTTCTTCGGCCTGGAAGATTCCCGAAATGAAAGATTATCCCGAAATAAAACCTCCCTACGTGGAGAAATACTACAAGGGTGACACCGAAAAATGGCGCCCCTACATGCGGGATGAAGAAAGCCTGGTCAGATACTGGGGTGTACCGGGAACGCCCGAGTTTATGCACCGCATTGGCGGGCTGGAAAAAGACAAACTTACCGGCGTCATCTCCTCCAACCCCGAGAATCACCAGTATATGGTGGATACCCGCCGCAAGAAAATTGAAAAGATTGCCGATTTCATCCCCGAGCAAAATGTAGTGGGCGATAAGGATGCCGATACGCTGATCGTGGGATGGGGAGGCACCTACGGACACCTCCTCGAGGCGATGCTGCGCATACAGGCAACCGGCAAGAAGGTAGCATTTGCTCATTTCAGGTATATCTCTCCCCTACCAAAGAACACACACGATCTTTTGAAAAAATACAAGAAGGTGATCGTGGCAGAACAAAACGATGGCCAGTTTGCTGCTTACCTGAACGGAAAGTTCGGGGATCTGGGTAACATCCACCGATTTAACAGGGTGGAAGGACAACCTTTCAAGGTAAACGAGCTGGTTGAAGAATTTACTAAAATGATGGAGGCCAAATAAGCATGGAAGCAACAGAAATAAAATATCAAAAATATCTCCCAAAGGATTACAAGAGTGAAAATGCAGTACGCTGGTGCCCCGGCTGTGGCGACTATGCCATCCTCACCTGCCTGCACAAGGCAATGGCTGAGCTGAACCTGGAGCCGCACCAGACAGCGGTGATCTCCGGCATAGGCTGTTCATCGCGACTGCCCTACTACATGAACACCTACGGCTTTCACAGCATTCACGGTCGCGCAGCAGCCATTGCCACCGGCGTGAAGGTAGCCAACCCCGACCTGAGCGTGTGGGTAGCTACTGGCGACGGCGACTCACTGGCAATCGGCGGTAACCATTTCATTCATGCTGTTCGTCGCAACGTAGACCTCAACATCATCCTTTTCAACAACAAGATATACGGCCTTACCAAAGGACAGTACTCACCCACCTCGGCTCGTGGATTTGTCTCCAAGTCTTCGCCCTATGGCACCGTGGAAGATCCGTTCCGCCCGGCAGAACTGACTTTTGGAGCAAGGGGAACTTTCTTTGCCCGCGCCATCGACGTGGACGTGATGGTAGAGGCGGCTCGCCATAAAGGTGCCGCAGTGATCGAGGTACTGCAGAACTGCGTGATCTTCAACGACGGTATCCACAACAAAATCAGTGACCGCACTTGGAAGGCCGACAATACGGTTCTCCTGAAGCAAGGTGAAAAGATGGTTTTCGGCAAGGATAAC
This sequence comes from uncultured Proteiniphilum sp., assembly GCA_964602395.1. GTDB lineage: Bacteria > Bacteroidota > Bacteroidia > Bacteroidales > Dysgonomonadaceae > Proteiniphilum. The sequence goes on from CAZRRC010000101.1 coordinate 6,487, forward strand.
GAGAAGGGTCTTGTACTGGATGGCTGGAACCTGAAGGCGGTCACCATCGGAGAAGAGGGCTATACGCTCGACGACATCCTGGTGCACGATGCCACTGCCAAGGACAGTACCCTGCAGTTGAAACTTGCCCTGATGGATACCTCCGACGGCCTCCCTGTAGCGCTGGGAGTGATACGCAATGTGGATGCACCTTCCTACGACAGGGATTATCAGCAACAGATTGAAGAGGTACAACAAAGATCATCGAAAAAATCATTCACTGAGTTTCTCCTCAGCTC
>CAZRRC010000102.1:0-285 GCA_964602395.1 uncultured Proteiniphilum sp.
GCCCTCCAGGTCGAAGGTCAGAAAGAACTCGATCAGTGGGATAATCATCACCGGACCTGCCGGTATGGGTGCAGTACGGATAATGATAAACGGGATTTCGGTACCGAAGACATTCGAATCAGATACCCAGTCAATAGTGAACCCGGAAGAGAGGTTCACTGTGGGATTGACACGACAGTGCAGATCTTTCAGACTCCATCCCTGAATCAGGATATGGAAATACAATGCCAGATCCATCTGCACCCCCAGCTTGAGCGCGCAGCTGTTATTGTTATTGCTTCCGTC
>CAZRRC010000102.1:295-4893 GCA_964602395.1 uncultured Proteiniphilum sp.
CTTGAAAGTATGGCCCAGAGCCGGCATACTGAATTTTGTATCCACCCCTGCCTCAGCACGGGTGATGGGCACCTCCATCGAGATGGAAGAACCGGCAATAGCGTATTCCACAGGTTGACCGTCGGGTCTCTCAATTGAAGTGATATACCGGGTCAGGTCGATGGCATAACCTCCGGAGGGAACGGCATCACCACCAGTGCTCCAGAGAGGATCACCGATGCTGAGTTCCTCAAATACCTCCGTGATGTCCGTCACCGGTTCCAACACCACCAACTCCCCACTGATACTTTTCACCTTCCCTACGTAACCGTTGGGTAGGTCAGCAGAAGTCCTGTTTATCAAAATCATCTCATCTTCCTGTGGAGCAAACCCCTCCTCAACTTTGAGTGTCAAGGTGTGATTCTCCGTGTTGAGTGATGCAGATCGAATCAGATCATATCGCTCTTCGGAGATGACAGATGCTTTGGGATGCATCTTGTAGCTGATCTTATCTTCCTGGCTTGGGAAGAGATCTCCAATGGGATAAAGCATATTTCTTTGCAGATTTTTCCCGCCAGCTATCCCAATGGTCTTGACTATCTTTCTTCCGTCTGCAAGTATGAATTCCACCTGAAACCCTTTGCTGTAGTTACGAGCCGGCACAATCAGGTAAAACTTAGTCAGGGTCTGGTCTAAGAGCGATATCCCATCACCACAATCGAGTATGATCCGCTGATCATTGTTACTCCCCGTTTCGGGGAAAACGGCTTCAGGCAGATCGTCGTTCCAGTTCACAGAGAACTTGCCGGAGACCGGTTTTCCGGAGAGATCTGTGAAGACAACCTGTTTCACCGATTCACCATCGCTCCCAGCAATCGTAATCCTTAGGATGGCAAACAGATTGCGGAAAGCAATGTTTCCATCCTTTCCCTTACCGGCCATCATGTTGGCTTCAGAAAAAGGCTGCGAGACACCTTTTTCTTCGTTCACATAGGTTTGGGTACCCGGCAGGCTCAGACTCAAACTGCCAGCTGCTCCCATTGTTGCTCCTTGTTGATAAGGGTAATAGGCTATCAATTCTCCTTCCGGAGGCGTGGCAGAAGTCTCAAACACCGTGGTCTTGCCATCCTGCGTGATACTTTGCTCATCGGTTTGAAACAGCACATTTGATCCACTGGTTGTGCCGAAAACGCCAATTTTATCTCCGGACTTCCAAAATACCTCCACCATCCGATTGGTGGGATTATCGGCCAGCATGGTTCTTGTACCGGATGCCCCATCAATGATAGAGGCAGAAAGCCTGTGACCTGGGTCGGCAATGGAGATTTTTTCCTCTTCCATGCAACTGTACAGACCTATCAGAACAAAAAAGAAAAAAAGGAATTGAATTGAGAATGGACAAATCTTTTTTATTGGGTCAAAGGTTTAAAATCGGGATTAGCATCTTCGAGATTGTGCTTCACCCAAACATAAATCATGGGCAAATTCACACATTTATTAACACAAAATTAATAAAATAGACCCTATTTAAACCATCATATCGTGTAAAAAAACTAATAAATCGTATAAATATACTATTTATTGTAAACAACAATAACACTTCAGTAGAGACAACGATTTAGTATGTAAAAAAGGCCTGAGCCAACGGGAGGAAACAGTATACAGGGAATCAACTCTTCCCGCACGTGGAAGTTTCCCAGTTCACTGAACTTCGGATAATGATCACGCAGGTAAGACTGTACGTGTTCAAAAGTAAACTACATCTGTCTAATGCAGGTCCTGAATGTTAAATATATTGAAAATAGACAGGATTGTCACATATGCGACAAGTTCCGTCTTTTTCTGTTTGTACCTTTGTCATATGCGTGCAAACCATCCAATAAGAATTGGGTGCAAAAAAAATAAAAAGTCCTATGAAGAAAATCCTATTTGTCCTGTTTTCGTTGTACTTCCTCCTCCCCACCCGTGCTCAAAATGACGTAGAGAAAATACTGCAGGAGGTTGAAACCAACAACACCACGTTGCAGGCCCTGCAAAAGGAAATTGAAGCCCAAAAGTTGGAGAACAAAACGGGAATCTGGCTCCCAAACCCTGAAGTAACATATGGTCACCTCTGGGGAACACCGCGTGAAATTGGTAATCAAAACGATTTTGGCATCACCCAATCTTTCAATTTTCCCACAGTTTACATGCACCAGAGCAAACTTGCAGGTATGGAGAATCAGAACCTCGACCTGCAATACCAATCTGAAAGGATTAATACATTGCTTCGAGTCAAACAAATCATCATTGAACTGGCTTACAACAACGCATTATCTGAAGATTATGCCAGACGAGTGGAGATTACACGCATCATTGCCGACTCCTATCAGAGAAAATTCGACCTAGGTGAAGCAGATGCTATCGAGCGAAATAATGTCCATATGAACCTCATCACCTGCGTGAATAAGAAAGAGAAAATAGACATCGAAAGAGAAGCACTCCAGAATGAATTAAAATCTTTAAACGGAGGCAAAGAGATTCAATATCACGCAACGGAAATTCCGCTCCCTCCCCTGCCCTCTGACTTTAATGAGTGGTACGCAGCTGCAGAATCCAAAAATCCGGTCCTGCAATACCTCAGCAAACAGATCGACATCAGCAGACAACAAGTTAAGCTCAGCCGAGCACAGGGGTTACCCAAATTAAGTGCCGGGTATGCCTCAGAGCGTATTCTGGGCGAAAAATTACAAGGTGTGGTGATCGGCATCTCCATACCGCTTTGGGAAAACAAAAATAACGTGAAGCAGGCAAGAGCAGGGGTGCTTTCATCCGAATCGGCATTGGAAGACAACAAAATTCAATTTTACAACAGACTGCAAAGTTTGTTCAATAAATCAGCAAGTTTACGAGAGGCAGCACAACAATATCGGACTGCGCTCACTTCCTACAACAATGAACCTCTTCTGAGAAGAGCATTGGATGCAGGAGAAATATCGCAGTTGGATTATCTGCTTGAAGTAGCGTTTTATTACGATGCATTCAACAACATGCTGGAAGTAGAACGCGATTATGCACTGGCAGTGGCGGAACTGACCGCCATTGAGTTATAATACTACCCGGACACAGGGGCTCATTCATCATTTTAAACAGTTTTTTTTTCTTAAAAACAAAAATAACCCTTACTTTTACAACCAAATACCCATAGTTGTTGTTTTTATAGGTTAGGTATCCGAAAGGAAGAATGAAAAGATTTACAGCCATATTTTTGCTTCTCTTTATGCTGATGTCCGCAGTACAGCCTGTGCTTGCGATGCATTATTGCGGCAATAAGCTGCATTCATTCTCCCTGCTGCAGAATAACGACAATGTAGGCGGATGCTGTGAAGAGAACGCCACACGGGAAAACAGAGACCCCATTCAAGGCCATCTCCCGGAAGGAGAGACTGACCACCATGATTCCCTGGATGATGCCCATGCTTCATGCTGTGATGTTCAACTATTGAAACCCGGTACCGATGATTATCAGACCAGAACCGAACAAACTGTTTCCCGTACTGCATCTATTTCTTACGAGGCTGCAGCGTTGTTGATTCCGCTATTCAAATTATCGGAGTCAGAAATAAACACTTTATCCTTTTTTCAAGATTTCCCACCCAAGGGACTTTTCCTACAGGATGTAAGTCTACTGACTTACATCTGTATCTACCGCATTTGATTGAACAGGTAGCTGCCACACAGCACCGCAGAAGAACAATTGCTGTCTGAATCTCAGGTAGCAGTCTAATTGCTGTTTGTGACATTACACACAGTTATTATTGTCCAATCAAATATTATTTGCATGTTTAATAAAATCATCAAGTATTTTTTAAATAACAGGCTTATCACAATTCTGTTATTAATCGTCATCATTGTATGGGGAATATCCACAGCACCATTTAACTGGAATAGCCTGCTGCCGCGTGACCCCATACCCGTGGACGCCATCCCAGACCTGGGTGATAATCAACAGATTGTCGCTACAGAATGGATGGGTCGCTCGCCCAAAGATATCCAGGAGCAGATCACCTATCCGCTGACTACCTCGCTGCTGGGTATACCAGGTGTAAAAACCATCCGAAGCACATCCATGTTCGGCATGTCGTTTATCTACATCATCTTTGAAGAACAGATCGAATTCTACTGGAGCCGCTCCCGTATCCTAGAGAAACTCAATTCCCTCCCCCCAGGCACGCTACCCGTCGGTGTGCAACCCTCACTCGGCCCGGATGCAACGGCCCTGGGACAGATATACTGGTACACCCTTGAAGGACGAAACCCCGAGACGGGTAAACCTACAGGAGGGTGGGATCCCGACGAACTGCGGACATTGCAGGATTTTCAGGTCAAGTATACCCTCTCCGCTGCCGAAGGAGTGGCCGAAGTAGCCTCTGTGGGAGGCTTTGTGAAGGAATACCAGGTGGATGTAAATCCCAACGCGCTGCGAGCCTACAACATCAACATCATGGATGTAATGAATGCCGTGCAGAAGAGCAACCTCGATATTGGTGCCGAAACGGTTGAAATAAACAAGGTGGAGTACCTTGTCCGGGGCTTGGGTTACATCAAGCAGGTATCCGATCTGGAAGAAGCCGTGGTGA
>CAZRRC010000102.1:4993-6737 GCA_964602395.1 uncultured Proteiniphilum sp.
ATTAAAGATGTGGCTTTTGTTACCCTTGGCCCCGCGACGCGAAGAGGTGGTCTCGACAAAGAGGGAGTAGAAGCTGTGGGTGGTGTGGTGGTAGCCCGCTATGGTTCCAACCCACTCCATGTAATCAACAACGTAAAGGCAAAGATTGAAGAGATGGAATCGGGGCTGCCGCAAAAGACCCTGGCCGACGGCACCGTGAGCAAGGTAACCGTAGTACCTTTCTACGATCGCTCAGGATTGATACAAGAAACCATTGGCACCCTGCAGGAAGACCTGTCACATGAGATCCTGATCAGCGTCATTGTGATTATCGTCATCCTGCTCAGTCTCAAAGCCTCTCTCATCGTCTCCGGGTTATTGCCTTTGACGGTGCTCCTTACATTCATCGTGATGCGCCTCCTAAAGATCGATGCCAACATTGTTGCCCTCTCCGGTATTGCCATTGCCGTGGGTGTAATGGTCGACATCGGTGTGGTATTTGTGGAAAACATCATCCAACACATGGAGAAATCCCAAAACAAAGGAATCACGAAAGGACAGGCTTTTGTGGATTTGATCTACAAGAGTGTGAAAGAAGTGTCGATTCCCGTCATTGTCGGCATGCTTACCACCATTATCAGTTTTATACCCGTCTTCTTTTTGGAAGCACAGGAAGGAAAACTTTTCAAGCCACTGGCATACACGAAAACTATCACCCTGGTGAGTGCATTGGTGTTGGGAATGACCGTGGTACCCACATTGGCCTACTATGTTTTTTCTGTCAGTTTCTCCTCAAAAAAAGTAAAAACAGGATTTAATATTCTGCTTATTGCCGGAGGTCTCGTCTGGTTTGTTATTTCAGGTACATTCCTGGTACTTTTCATCTCTCTTTTTGGGTTTAGTAATCTCCTTGCCCATAAGTGGAAAAATTCCAAGACTACGACCTATATCAGTGCGGCAATCGCTGTTCTTGCAGCCCTGTACCTGCTTACATCGGAATGGATGCCAGTGGGTCCTCACAGCGGTTTCCTCGTAAACTTCATTGTCGTGATTGTCAGCATCGCACTAATCCTTGCATTTTTTGAGACGCTGATATCCAATTATGAGTTTCTGATTCGCTGGTGTCTGGCCAATCGATGGAAGTTTATGGCCATCCCTGCACTCACCCTCCTTTTGGGAGTCACCATATGGTTTGGATTCGATTCTTTATTTGGGTTTGTAGCCAAAGGCTTTGAGACGGTTGGATGGAAGTCGTTCCGGCAAACCGGCGTATGGCAGGCCGCCAATCGAACCTTTCCGGGTATGGGAGAAGAGTTCATGCCCAGCCTGAACGAAGGTTCATTCCTGCTGATGCCCACCAGCATGCCTCACACCGGCATTGAACAAAACCTTCAATTCATCGAAACGCTTGATAAGCGAATCAGCAATATCCCTGAGGTAGAGATGACTGTGGGCAAATGGGGTCGGGTAAATTCGGCACTTGATCCGGCACCGACCCAGATGTTCGAGAACACCATCAATTACCGCACCGAGTTTATTGTCAACAAGGATGGGCATCGCCAGCGCTTCAAAGTCAACCGCGACGGGGCATTTGTCCTGATTGATCAGTCTGTCTACAATCCCAAAGACGGATTCAGGCTGATACCTACCGACAGTCTCATATTGGACCGGAGAGGTGAATATTTCAGACAGTGGCGTCCCGAAATCAGGAACGAAGACGACATTTGGAAGGAGATCATTAATGTATCTCATATACCCGGACTCA
>CAZRRC010000103.1:0-6601 GCA_964602395.1 uncultured Proteiniphilum sp.
AACGAACTACCGGAAACATATACACGATGCATTTACAAACGAGATTTTATGCTTGGAAATATGAAATACTTTTTTAATTTTGTATCGACCTTTTGGTGACAACAATTTTCCACCAGGCAATATGCTGAATGAAGGAACAAGACAATCTATATAAGGGACTAAAGAAGTATTTCGGATTCGATACGTTTAAGGGCAATCAGGAAGCCATCATGCAAAGTATCTTATCCGGGAAGGATACCTTTGTGCTGATGCCTACCGGCGGCGGAAAATCCCTCTGCTATCAGCTCCCCGCCCTACTCTCGGAGGGTACGGCCATCATCATCTCCCCCTTGATTGCACTGATGAAGAACCAAGTTGATGCCATGCGCAACTACAGTGAAGAGGATGGAATCGCCCATTTTCTCAACTCATCACTCAGCAAACAGGAGATTGAAGCGGTCAAGAAAGATGTGCTTTCAGGAAAAACTAAAATGCTCTATGTAGCTCCCGAATCACTTACCAAGCAGGAGAACATTGAGTTCCTGCGAAACATCCCCATTTCCTTCTACGCAGTAGATGAAGCCCATTGCATTTCGGAATGGGGGCATGACTTCCGTCCCGAATACCGGCGTATCAGGCCCATCATCGGAGAGATATGTCCGCGGCCCATCATCGCCCTTACTGCCACAGCCACCCCCAAGGTGCAACACGACATACAAAAGAACCTCGGCATGAGTGGGGCGGTGGTATACAAATCATCTTTCAACCGTCCCAACCTCCACTACGAGGTAAGAAATAAAACCGAACATATCGATCGGGAGATCATCAAATATATCCTCTCGCAAGGAAACAAATCGGGCATCGTGTATTGTCTGAGCCGCAAGAAGGTAGATGATTTCGCCGAGATTCTACAAGCTAACAACATAAGGGCTCTTCCTTACCATGCCGGCATGGATGCCGCCAACCGCAGTTACAATCAGGATGCCTTCCTTATGGAGAAAGCAGACGTGATTGTCGCCACCATCGCTTTCGGCATGGGAATAGACAAACCCGACGTGCGGTATGTCATTCATTACGATATACCCAAAAGCCTGGAAGGATACTACCAGGAAACAGGTCGGGCAGGAAGAGACGGAGGTGAAGGAAAATGCATCGCCTTTTATTCCGAAAAAGACTTGCAAAAACTGGAACGTTTCATGCAGGGAAAACCTGTTTCTGAACAGGAGATAGGCAAACAACTCTTGCTGGAAACAGCTGCCTATGCAGAGACGTCAGTGTGCCGAAGAAAAGTATTGTTACACTATTTCGGTGAAGATTATAATGAACCGAATTGTGAACACTGTGATAATTGTTTAAATCCCAAGAAAAAAGTGGAAGCGAAAGAACTACTCATTACTCTATTAGAAGCAATTATTGCTTTAAAGGAAAAACAAAAAGCCGATTACCTGATTGATTTCCTTGTTGGAAAGGAATCATCCGACATTGAAACTTATGGCCACAACGAACTGGAAGAGTTTGGATCGGGTGCCGATGAAGAAGCAAGCACCTGGGAAGCCCTTATACGTCAGGCTCTGCTCGACAACTACCTGAGAAAGGATATCGAAAATTACGGCATTCTCAAGATTACCAAGAAAGGAAAAGAATTCATCAAAAATCCCGTCTCATTTAAGATCACCAAAGATGATGAAGATGAGGACGATATGGCAGATCTGGATAGTGAAGATTCAGATGTGATTGCCTCTGCGGGAAGTGGCGGCGCTGCAGACCCGGTGCTCTTCTCCATGATGAAAGATCTTCGCAAGAAAATCTCGAAAAAGCTGAATGTACCTCCCTACGTAATCTTCCAACCCTCCTCACTCGAAGCGATGGCCACGTCCTATCCCATCACACTCGATGAACTACAGAACATTCCAGGTGTGGGAGCTGGTAAGGCTAAGCGATATGGCAAAGAATTTGTGGATTTGATCAAGAAGCATGTGGAGGAGAACGACATCACCCGTCCTGAAGATCTGCGTGTGAAGACCGTCGCCAACAAATCTAAACTAAAAGTATCCATTGTGCAGGCTATAGACCGCAAGGTGGCCCTCGATGACCTGGCCGAATCGAAAGGGATCGACTTCAACGAGATGCTCTCCGAGGTGGAAGCGATTGTTTACTCGGGCACAAAAATCAACATCGATTATTTTCTCAATGAAGTGATGGATCAGGATGTGATCCAGGATATCTATTCCTACTTCAAGGAAACCGAAATCGATGATCTGGACAGGGCACAGGCCGAACTTTCCGAATACACTGATACCGAAATCAGGATGGTACGAATCAAGTTTTTCTCCGACATGGCGAATTAAAGTCCTGTTTCCCGACAAGACAATGCTGAGTCTAAACTATTTTATACCACTTCCGTTATAACAGGGACAGGAAATACATAATTATGCAATATTTACAAGAGATAAATAGTACCGACGACCTGAAGAAACTCTCGATTGAGCAACTGGAGACAGTATGTGCTGATCTGCGTGAATTTATCATTGAGCAACTCTCCAACAACCCCGGGCACTTTGGTTCAAGTTTGGGAACAGTAGAGCTGACCGTGGCATTGCATTATCTTTATCATACCCCCTACGATCGCATTGTGTGGGATGTGGGCCATCAGGCATATAGCCACAAGATTCTCACCGGACGGCGCGATCGTTTTTCCACCAACCGCAAACTGGGAGGGCTTTCTGGTTTTACAAACCCCGCGGAGAGCGAATACGACACTTTCATAGCCGGTCACGCCTCCACTTCCATCTCAGCAGCCCTGGGAATGGCCGTGGCAGCCACACTCAATAAAGAAGACCGCCATGTGGTAGCCGTCATCGGCGATGGTTCCATGACGGGAGGTCTGGCCTATGAAGGGCTCAACAATGCTTGCTCGCAGCCCAACAACCTGCTCATCATCCTGAACGACAACAACATGTCGATCGACAACAATGTGGGTGGTATACAGGACTATCTGGTGAAGCTGACCACCTCATTCAAGTACAACCGCTTTCGAAATAGTCTTTATCAGGGCTTCAAGCGGCGTAACCTGATATCGGAAAAAGAGAAAAATATTGTCCTGCGCTTCAATAACAGCATGAAGTCACTCATCACCAAAGAGCAAAACCTTTTTGAGGGTTTCAATATCCGTTACTTCGGACCCGTCGACGGTCACGATCTGCCGGGGCTGATCCGCATTCTCCGCAACATCAAAGAAATGAAAGGGCCGAAGCTGCTTCACATCAAAACCGTCAAAGGTAAAGGGTACGAGCCCGCAGAGAAGTCGGCTACAGTCTGGCACTCACCCGGTTTATTCAACAAAGATACCGGTGAGCGCATCGTCAAAAAACAAAAAGACCAACCCTCACTTTATCAAGATGTCTTTGGACATACTTTGGTGGAGATGGCACAGGAAAACAGTCAGATTGTGGGTGTCACACCCGCCATGCCTACTGGCTGTTCTATGACCTACATGATGTCTACCTTTCCCGAGCGGGTTTTCGACGTAGGTATTGCCGAAGCACATGCCGTCACTTTCTCAGCTGGTATGGCCAGAGAGGGACTGATTCCCTTCTGTAATATTTACTCCTCCTTTATGCAGAGGGCCTACGATCAGGTGATTCACGATGTGGCCCTGCAAAAGCTGAAGGTCGTCTTGTGTCTCGACAGAGCCGGACTGGTTGGCCCCGACGGCCCCACTCACCATGGAGTGTTCGACCTGGCCTACCTGCGGCCCATACCCAATCTGGTGATCTCTGCGCCCTATAACGAACATGAGTTGCGTAACCTGATGTACACAGCCGTACACGGTAACGACGGTCCATTTGTGATACGCTACCCCCGTGGACAGGGCGAGTTCAGCCAGTGGAAAAACGAACCCCGCCTCCTGACCATTGGAAAGGGCAGGTTACTAAAAAAGGGGGAAGATATGGCGCTCCTCTCCATTGGTGCCATTGGCAACAATGCAGCAAGAGCCATTGCCGAGGCAAAAAAGCTGGGAATCAGTGTGGCACATTACGACATGGTCTTCCTCAAGCCGATTGACGAAGAGTTACTCACGGAAGTGGCCACAAAATTCAAGCTGCTCATCACCGTGGAAAACGGTGTGATCAAGGGGGGGCTGGGCAGTGCTGTGCTGGAGTTTCTGGCAGAGCATGATTTCACCGATGTGCATGTGCACCGCATCGGCATCGCCGATAAGTTCGTGACCCATGCATCGATCAAAGAACTGCAGCAAATCGTCGGCCTCGACACCGAGGGTATACTCCAACAGATCGTGAAGCTGCATCAAACCATCCCGCATAATCATCCCGATGATGGGAGCAGCTCCAACCCCATTAGCCCGATTGAACTCATTCAGAAACGTTAAAAAGACAAACTATCAATAGTCACGTCGATGAAAATATTAATTGCCGGTGCCGGCGCCGTTGGAACACACCTCGCAAAACTACTCGGTCAGGAAGAGCACGAAATAACCCTGATGGACGCCGACAGAGAACGTCTGACAGCGATCCGTGACAACACCGACATTCTCACCCGCCTCGGAAGCTGCACCTCCCTGAAGGACCTCAACGAGGCTGGTGTGGGAAGTGCCGACCTCTATATTGGTGTCACCCCTGAGGAGTCGCAAAACATTACCTCCTGTATGCTCGCGGCCAACCTGGGAGCCAAAAAAACACTTGCCCGTATTGACAACCACGAGTATCTGCTGCCCAAAAATACCGAGTTCTTCGAGAAGCTGGGCATTCACTCCATGATCTATCCCGAGCTGATTGCCGCACGTGAGATCGCCATGGCGCTGAAGACCCCCTGGACCCGCTTCTGGTGGGAGCTCTGTAATGGCACGGTGATCCTGGTCGGTGCCAAAGTGAGGGAAAATGCACCCATTGTCAATAAATACCTGCACGAGTTAATGCAGGAGAGCAAGCAGTTTCACATGGTAGCTATCAAACGGGATAATGTTACACTCATTCCCAGAGGAAGTGATCAGGTGCTGGCAAACGACATTCTCTACTTCACCACGCTGCGGAAGCATGTGCAAGTGCTACCCGAGTTACTCGGTAAAAAATCATTCGAAACCAAACGAATCATCATCATGGGGGGCAGCCGCATCACCATGCGCACCATACAACAGCTCCCTCCAAGCACCCAAATCAAGATCGTGGAGCAAGACAGGGAACGTGCCGAGCGGCTCGTCGAGGCTGTGCCCCCCAACGTCACCGTTTTCGTGGAAGATGGACGCAACACAGAATTTCTCCTACGCGAAGGTATCGCCGATGCCGATGCCTTTCTGTCACTTACCGACAATTCCGAAGCCAACATCCTGGGTTGTATGATGGCCAAACGGTTTGGCGTAAAGAAAACGGTGGCCGAAGTGGAAAACATCGATTATATCTCCATGGCAGAACGTTTCGACATCGGCACAGTGATCAACAAGAAACTGATCTCGGCCAGCAAAATATATGAACTGCTGCTCCAAGCCGACGCCTCCAATATCAAGAGCCTCACTTTTGCCGATGCAAACGTGGGCGAGGTCATAGCTCGACCCAACTCAAAGGTTACCAAGAAGCTGATAAAAAACCTGGACCTGCCCCCTGATATCACATTTGGGGCGCTCATCAGAAACGGAGAGCCGATGCTCATCGACGGAGATACCCTGATTGAACCTTACGATCAGGTGGTGGTCTTCTTCCTGAGTAAATCGCTGAAGAATATAGAAAAACTGTTCAACTAGGAATAGCGTGTATCATACACAGTGCAGCGACCATGAAGACGGACAGGATAAAATGTAAGCAACATGCGTAAATTTAATTATCGGATCGTTTTAAGCAGCATCGGGATTCTGTTGATGATTGAAGCGTTCTTTATGTTGCTTTCTGCTTTTGTGGGAGTATATTACAAGGAAAGTGCGGTGCAGGGCATCTACCTTTCCGGCCTCATCACCTTCACAACAGGTGCATTGCTGTTGTTTCTGGGGAGAAAAAAAAAATCGACCTCCAGTCATATCACCAAACGGGAGGCTTACCTTACCGTCACTTCGGCATGGCTCATGATGACACTCTTCGGTACGCTTCCCTACCTGCTTAGTGGTGCCATCCCTTCGTTCACCAATGCTTTTTTCGAAACCATGTGTGGTTTCACCACCACCGGCAGCTCCACCCTGCTCAACATAGAAGCTTTTCCCAGGTCACTTCATTTCTGGCGTAGTTTTACGCAATGGATCGGCGGCATCGGCATCATCATCTTTGTCATGTCGTTCATGCCTGTATTCGGGGGAAGCTCGGGACAGTTCTTCGACGCTGAATCTACAGGCATATCGGAGGATCTCATGCGTCCGCGTATCAGCGTAATCACGGCACACATGGCATTGACCTACCTGGGACTCACCATCGTTGGTTTTTTTCTGCTCTGGGCTGGTCCTATGGATTCATTCGATGCTGCCTGCCATACCCTCTCAGCCATATCTACAGGGGGATTTTCCACCAAACAAGCCAGCATCGCCTATTTTGATTCGGCCTATACCGAATATGTCATTACGGCACTGATGTTTTTCGGAGGTACCAACTTCATGTTGCTCTACACCTTCTTTACCCGTTTCAGT
>CAZRRC010000104.1:0-6475 GCA_964602395.1 uncultured Proteiniphilum sp.
ATAAAATATATATCTATTTTCGCACTCAATGATGAATACCCTTCAATATTCAACTAAAACTTGATAATGGTGGTTAAAACACAAAAACACAAAAATAATAAACTGTATGAGAAAAAATCTGATTGTATCTTTCTTTCTATTAGTAACTAGCTCTCTTTTTGCCCAATGGCAGCCGGCTGGTGACAAAATCAAAACCCGCTGGGCAACCGAAATCGATGTAAATAACGTGTTGCCTGAATATCCAAGACCCATCATGGAGCGTGCGGAATGGCAAAATCTGAATGGCCTGTGGAATTATGCGATTCAACCAGTCGGTAAACAAAAACCAGCTGGCTTTGAAGGAGAGATCCTGGTGCCCTTCGCCATTGAGTCGAGCCTCTCAGGTGTACAGAAAAGAGTAGGTAGAGACAATGAATTATGGTATCAGCGCGAGTTCACTGTTCCCACCAAATGGAAAAATAACAAGGTGCTGCTGCATTTTGGTGCCGTAGATTGGAAAGCCGATGTATGGGTGAACGATGTGAAAGTGGGACAACACACTGGCGGCTATACACCGTTTTCTTTCGACATCACCCCGGCTTTGGTGAGTGGCAAGAACAGCCTTGTTGTAAAGGTATGGGATTCTACCGACCAGGGGTACCAGCCTCGTGGCAAGCAGGTGAACAAACCCGAAGGTATCTGGTATACACCTGTTACAGGTATCTGGCAGACGGTATGGATGGAACCGGTGCCGGAGACTTATATCGAAGACCTCAAAATAACACCCAATATCGACAACAATACGCTGAAAATACAAGCGCTTACGAATATAGTTTCACCAGCACAAAAGGTGGAAGTGAAAATCAAGGAAGGAGACAAAATTGTCGCTTCATCGCAAGCCATCAACAATCAGCCTGTTGAAATTATCATGCCGGAGAATGTGAAACTCTGGTCACCCGACAGCCCTTACCTCTACGACGTGGAAGTGGTGCTCTGGAATGGATCCAAGCAATTGGACAAGGTGGAAAGTTATGCTGCCATGCGCAAGTTTTCCACACATCGTGACGACAAAGGAATTGTACGCCTTCAGCTCAACAACAAAGACCTGTTTCAGTTTGGACCGCTCGATCAGGGATGGTGGCCCGACGGCCTCTATACCGCTCCCACCGATGAAGCGTTGGCATATGACATCATCAAAACAAAGGATTTTGGATTTAACATGATCCGCAAACACGTGAAGGTGGAACCGGCACGCTGGTATACCCATTGTGACCGCCTTGGCGTCATCGTATGGCAGGATATGCCCAGTGGTGACAAAAGTCCAGGATGGAACATGCGTGATTATTACAAAGGTCCCGAGAGCATGCGTACAGCAGAATCGGAAGCCAATTACAAGAAAGAGTGGAAAGAGATCATGGATTATCTTTATTCTTATCCTTCAATCGGTGTATGGGTACCCTTTAACGAAGCTTGGGGACAATTTAAAACCAAAGAAATTGTAGAATGGACCAAACAACATGATCCCTCTCGTTTGGTGAATCCCGCCAGTGGTGGAAACCATTATCCCGTAGGTGACATGCTCGATCTTCATCAGTATCCCTCTCCGCAGCTCTACTTGTATGATGCACAGCGTCCCACAGTATTGGGTGAGTATGGTGGCATTGGCTGGGCCAACAAGGAACACCTCTGGGAACCCAACCGCAACTGGGGTTATGTGCAGTTCAACAGTTCAAAGGAAGTGACCGATGAATACATCAAATACGCCGAAGAACTGATAAAGCTCATTCATCAGGGATTCTCTGCAGCAGTGTATACACAGACAACCGACGTGGAGATAGAGGTGAACGGGTTGATGACCTACGACCGCAAGCTGGTCAAAATAGAAGAAGAAAGGGTGAAAAAAGTGAATCAGGAGATCTGCAATATCTTGAACGACTAATTGTTCCCTTGTCTTTGTGCCTGCATGCAACGCTTGTCAGGAGTAAAATACAATCTTATAACTCTCTCACCTGTTCTATAGGTGAGAGAGTTTATTATCTTTACGAACACAAATAAAAGTATGTCACAACTTATTCATACAATTTTCTGTATGTTCCTTCTCCTGTCATGTAAAGCACAGGATCTTCCGACAGAGAATCCTGTTGAAGCAGGAAATTTCTATAAAAATCCCGTTGTTAACTACAGTCTGCCTGACCCCACAATTATCAAAGCAGGAGATGGAAACTATTATCTTTATGCCACGGAGGATATAAGGAACACGCCTATCCATCGATCCAAAGATCTGGTTAACTGGGAACTGGTGGGAACAGCTTTCACCAAAGAAACACGTCCTACATTTGAGCCACGTGGCGGACTGTGGGCTCCAGATATCAATTATATCAACGGAAAGTACGTGCTCTACTACTCCATGTCGGTCTGGGGAGGAGAATGGACCTGTGGCATTGGTGTGGCTACTGCCGACAAACCAGAAGGATCCTTCACCGACCAGGGGAAACTTTTCCGAAGCAATGAAATCGATGTGCAAAATTCAATCGATCCGTTTTATATCGAAGATAATGGAAGGAAATACCTTTTTTGGGGAAGCTTCCGCGGATTGTATGCCATTGAACTCTCGGATGATGGCCTCTCCCTGAAACCGGGTGCTGAAAAGCAGCAAGTGGCAGGAACAGCTTATGAAGGAGTCTATATTCACAAACGGAACGGATTTTATTATATGTTCGCCTCCATCGGATCCTGCTGCGAAGGCTTGAAGAGCACTTACACCACTGTTGTGGGACGATCCAAAGACCTTTTCGGCCCTTATCTCGACAAAAAGGGACGGTCGATGATGGATAATCATCACGAGGTGGTCATCGGAAAAAACGAGCAGTTCGTGGGTACGGGACACAATTCCGAGATCGTACAGGACTCAAAAGGAAAGGACTGGATCTTTTATCACGCAGTTTCCGTGGACAATCCCAAAGGACGCGTGCTGATGCTGGATCAGGTTCGCTGGGAGAACGACTGGCCCTATATTGCAGGAGGTACTCCTTCACTCAAGGCTGACAGACCGTTTTTTTAATTTTGGACTTTATTTTTAACGCTTTGTGAGGTTTTAAAAGAAAATCATGTAAATTTGTGAAAGGATGCTGATCCTGAAAGATAATTATTAAATATAAACCAGAAAAAAGATGAAAATCAATCAACTAATCTGGCTGCTGGCAATTGTTGCCGTAGTTGGATGCACACAAAAACAAAAGGAAGCTCCCGTGGAGCAGGAAACCCTTTCGGGACTGAAAAAAAGTGACTTTCAGTCGGTCGTTAACGGTGATTCCACCAATCTCTATGTATTGACAAACGCAAACGGTGTAGAGGTTACATTAACCAATTATGGCGGACGCATTGTTTCTGTGATGGTACCCGACAGGGATGGCAACATGAAAGACGTGGTGCTCGGTTTCGACAAAGTGGCCGATTATATCAACGTGGATAATAACTTTGGTGCAACCATCGGCCGTTATGGAAACCGGATCGCCAACGGAAAGATTACAGTGGAGGGTGTAGAATATCAACTGCCGTTAAATAATTTCGGCCACACACTACACGGTGGCCCGGAAGGGTTCGACAAGAAAGTTTTTAAAGCAGAGCAGATCAACAACCAGACCGTAGCGTTCAGCTATCTCTCAAAAGACGGTGAAGCCAACTTCCCCGGCAACCTCGACGTGAAAGTGACCATGACCCTCACCGACGACAACGCCATCGACCTGCAGTATGAAGCCACAACCGATAAGGAGACCGTGGTAAATTTGACCAACCACTCCTACTTCAACCTGAGTGGCGATGCCAACAACACCATCCTCAATGACTCGCTTACCATCCATGCCGATGCGTTTACTCCGGTGGACGAAACCTTTATGACCACCGGCGAGATTGCTCCGGTAGAAGGTACACCCATGGATTTCAGGACACCCACAACAATTGGTGAACGGATTAACAACTACGACTATGCACAGTTGAAGAACGGCGACGGATACGACCACAACTGGGTACTGAATACCAAAGGCGATGTGACGCAGGTAGCTGCCACTGTTTACTCTCCTGCAACAGGTATTGTACTGGATGTCTATACCGACGAACCGGGCGTACAGGTTTATACCGGCAACTTCCTCGATGGTACCGTAACCGGAAAGAATGGTGCAGTATATGCGAAACGCAACGCTATCTGTCTGGAGACACAGAAATATCCCGATTCACCCAACAAAGCCGACTGGCCATCACCTTATCTGAAACCAGGTGAAAAGTACACCAGCCGTTGTATCTACAAGTTTTCGGTAAAGTAATTGCCGTTTCTAAATAGATAAAGATCATGGAAAGCTTGTCCCTTCTTCCTGTCTGGCTGATTATCGTGATCGCCATTCTGGCCCTGTTCGATTCGGTGATGAAACTGATCGCACTCTGGAAAGCGGCCCGCAACAATCATCTGGCTTGGTTCATCTGTTTGGCCATATTCAATACGATTGGTATCCTGCCAATCGTTTACTTGGTGCTGAACAAACAAAAAGCATGGCCAAATGATGACTAGCAATTATCCATAAAGTCTTGAGAGAGGATGAATCACTTACAGAGTGCTTCATCCTCTTTTTGTATCATTTAATTGTGATCAATACAAATTCAATAAATTACAAGCCTCTTTCTCATCCATATGGATGATGTAAAAGGATTAACAGTATCATATACAATCATTGGAGTCTTCACAAAAAGCGCTCATGATTATATGGAAAGCCAATTTAACATAAGATGAAAACTATTTTTATTCCCATACAATACAATGAAATGCTGTTGATCAATAATTCTGGATATTTGGAGAACATCTGACAGGGTGATAAGCTCAATTTTGTTCGTATCTTCGCTATATATTGGTTATGTTATCCTTATTAAAACATAAGCGAAACATAAGGAATATATAAGGGAATACCGAACGAGATACGAACCAGGTACGAATGAGGTCAATGGGTGATTCCTTTTTAAACAACAATTCAATAATAACATCATTACATGAAAACAAAAATTTTATTTACGCTTCTGATGATCTTAATGATCGCCCCACAATCCCTATGGTCAAAACCAAAGAAGGAGAAACAGCAGTTTTATCAGCTTACCATGTACCGTTACAATACGGTCAGTCAGGAAAAGATACTGGATGATTATTTTCAGTCTGCATTGATTCCGGCCTTGCACGATATGGGCATTCAATCTGTAGGAGTTTTTAAGGCAATTGCAAACGATACTTCCGCAAATAAGTCCCTGTATGTTTTGATACCGATGAAATCTTTGAAAATGATCGATAAAATAAACGGCAAACTGCTCAAAGATGAAAAATTTAAATCGGCCGCCAAAGAATACCTGGATGTGAAATATAATTCTCCTGCCTACATGCGCATGGAAAAAATATTACTCAAGGCTTTTGCTTTATCCCCGATCATGAAGCAGCCCAAGCTGACCTCTCCCAAAAAAGAGCGTGTATATGAATTGCGGAGTTACGAAAGTGCGAGTGAAAACCTGTTTCGTAACAAAGTGCACATGTTCAATGAAGGCGGTGAAATTGATATTTTCACCAAATTAGGCTTTAATGCGGTTTTTTACAGTGAAGTGATTGCCGGGTCGCAAATGCCGAACCTGATGTATATGACAACATTTGAGAATAAGGTCGACAGGGATGCGCATTGGGCTGCTTTCAGGGATGATCCCGACTGGAAAGAACTCTCTGCACGACCGGAATACAAAAATAATGTTTCACGCAGTGTGATCACATTTCTTCGTCCGGCAGATTATTCCGATTTCTGATGATAGGAAGGCAGACATCACGGTTTCATCACATTTTTTGCATAATATCTGCACCAGTCTCTAAGTCCGCAGATTTCGCATTTGGGTTTCCGTGCCACGCAGATGTAGCGGCCGTGTAAAATGAGCCAGTGATGTGCTTTTGAAAGCAACTCTTGTGGGATATATCTGACCAGCTCCCGCTCGGTCTTAAGTGGCGTTTTGGAATTGTTAGTCAGTCCGATGCGATTGGCTACCCTGAAGACATGGGTGTCGACGGGCATGGCTGGCGTGTCGAAGGCAACCGCCAGCATTACGTTGGCCGTTTTACGGCCCACGCCGGGGATGGTGAGCAGCGAGTCGATGTCGGTGGGAACTTCACCGGCAAAATCGGTGACCAGTTTGCGAGCCATACCCACAAGGTTCTTGGCCTTGTTATTGGGGTAGGAGCAGGAGCGGATATATTCGTAGACTACTTCCGGAGTTGCGGCAGCCATCACTTCCGGTACAGGGAATGCTTCAAAGAGAGCAGGGGTGATCATGTTCACCCGCTTGTCGGTACACTGGGCAGAAAGAATGACTGCCACCAGCAATTGGTAATTGTTTGTGTAATGCAACTCCGTCTCGGCCGATTCGGCATTCGCCTCAAACCAGCCGATCACTTTTTCATAGCGTTCCTTTTTTGTCATAACCTGAT
>CAZRRC010000105.1:0-6376 GCA_964602395.1 uncultured Proteiniphilum sp.
AACATGCGAAACTTGAGTTAATCAAAAAGCAGGTATTCAGAACATATTTGGCTTTATAACGGCCTTGTTCTTGCTTGCATCTTCCCCGTATATTCCTTATGTTTCCCTTATTAAAACATAAGGGATATATAAGGAGATACCGAAGAAGGACCAACGAAGGTCCAGTCGTATACCCTCCAATTAGGAGTACTGGTATTTCATTGTTCAATCAATTTTTCAATTGCAGCCTTGGTCTCCGGTAAAGAAGGCAGTAGGTGGTTCCCAAAATCCACCATTACACCCTCTTTGTTGAACAGGAGATAGTAGGGTATTCCCTTTGCATTGAATCGTTTCACTACATCCTGCCACTCTTTATCTGTTAAAAAGAGGTGGATACCCGACAGTTCGTACTTGTTGATGGTCTCTTTCCATTGCTGATCCGTGCCGCCGATATTCAGATAGACAAAAGTAACCGGTTGATCGGAAAAATAATCTGAAAGTTTTTTGCTGTCGGGCATCTGTCTGACGCATGGTCCGCACCAGGGAGCCCAGATATCGACATAGAGTACCTGTCCAGGATTCTGATCAACCACTCTTTTAACTATGTTGAAAGAATCCTGTGGATGCACATCTGTACCTTGTTTTTCCAGTAAATTCCTGCCCATTACGGCATCGGAATAGATGGTCGGATTTGCTTTATAAGCTTTAATTCGGTTGTATTCTTTTTGCAATGCAGCACGCAGGAAAGGATGGGTGATCAGTTGGTTCAACTGCTCTTCGTTCTCTTCGATTTCTTGCGTATCGTTTGCCTTGGTGCTGAACCCAAGATGCGTAGCAATTGCAAATTGGGAGAAGAAAGGATTATCGGGAAGGTCAGGGAATAGCTTGAGTGTCTCTGTTATTGAGAGGGGTGTCTTGCTCTCTTTGGGTACGGGATCGGAACCCATTCTCTTCAATAGGATGTATCGATTCATGACATCAAAATAACTGCTCAAAATCATCGTTTCATCGATTGTCTTTTCAACTTCCGGAAGGAACGTGTAATAGGCTTCTTTTTCTGTAAACTCCTCTTGCGTTCTTATGAAATGCTGATAAGGGAAGATAAATAATGCACGATAATAATCGAGTCTGATTTGTTTCTCAGCCCAATGATGAAACAATTCCGTCGTGTTGCCTTCTTTCTGGTAGAGACTTAGTTTTTCAAAGGTCTCTTCCAATTGTTTATCACACGCCTGCTTGTACTCCAAATAGGGGAGATCATACGGAAAATTAAAACGTCCGAGGTATCTGTTTCTGAATTGTGCAATTTGTCGGTTTAGCTCAGCTGCCGAGCCCGAAAACTGAGAATTGGTAATATCAGAAAAATCATGTTCGATGTAAAGCGTATCACCCGGCGCAATCATCAATCTATCTTCTATGGGAGTAAGAGAAAGCTCGCGCGGTACCATGGGATAAATTGTAAAGCTAAACTCTCCTGTAGAGTCTATGGGTGACACGTGCACTTCTCCCGCTACAGAAAAGTCGGGCAAAGTAAGCGTTACCTCCTTTATATGCGGATAAACCTGCAGGTTCTTGATTTTACCCTGTACAATGGCTGCTTCACCCCTGTCTGGTTCCTGCTGCGCGGAGAAGGGAGGATACTTCGTTGTTTTTTCCTGATTACAGGCTATTCCTACAACAAGCATGAACGGAATAAGAAAAAGTCTGCTTTTCATATGATTTTTTTAAAAGTATGGTGAATGAAATTTGCTCGATCGACGACCAATTTTACACTTTCGATTTGAACACTTCAGCTGGATTAATCCTTGTTGCTCTTCTCACCTGCCAGGTGAGAGTCAGCAGCGATACTCCTGCCACAACAATCCCTGATAACGCAAACAGCCACCAAGAGATCGTTGCTTTATAAGCAAATGTTTCCAGATATTTTTGAATGGCAAAGTAGGATAGGGGAACAGATATTACAAACGAAGCCAATAGGAGTAACATATACTTCTTAAGCAGTAGATGCATGATGTCTTTCCTTGTGGCTCCATTTATTTTCCGTAAAGCGATCTCACGGTATCTCTGTTGAATATCAAACAAAGAGAGGGCAAACAGGCCCAGACTGGAGATAAATATTGCCAACATGGCAAAAAGGGTATATATATTGCTTACCCGTTTATCCTTCTCATATAGTCTGGCAATATTTTCTTCAAGCAAACTGTATTTGAATTCGGCATTGCCATTTATTTCCTTGTGTAACTCTTCTAAATGAGCAGCAGCTTCCTTCTCTTTTCCGGGTAAGTACCGTCCCATCAAAAAGCTAAATGGATTTGCCCGCTCATAATAAATAAAAACCATTGGTAACGTAGATTTTGAAAGATGCCCTGTATTAAAGTCTTTGATCACCCCCACAATTTCGTACGGGGGATTGAGATTCATATCATGCTCAGTCAGACCGGAAGTTGTCCATATCCTTCTTTGAAACTGTAAGCGTTCTGCATGGATGTCCCCTATGTGAAACATCCTCAAGGCAGCCTCGTTGACGATGCACTTGTACTGCTCAAAAACATCGGTGGAGTCCCAGAGGCGACCTTCCACAAGTTGAAAGTCGAATAAATTCATGTAGGGGTGATCGGTAAACAATACGTCTACCTGTTTGTAATCCTCCCTACCGGCAAGACCAACCGGGTAAATTGCCTCTGACCTATAGAGTGGTTCACCCTTTGCCCATTCAGTGAAAAGGGTAGACTCATCCATTTTTTGTTTGATAAGTTGTTCGTTGTTCCTTAAAGTTTCTGTATAATTACGCATGGACTCCGGAGACGACTGGTCTAGCAAAGGCATGCTCATCAGGGTACACATCATGACGTTTTTGGTATTATATCCCGCATCAGCATCCAGCATAAAACGCAATTGTTTTACAAAAAACATGGATATCACCAACAGTCCAAAAGTGATCATGTACTGAAGAAATAGAAATATTTTGAGCGATGCCATTGAACCTTCGCCCGTGTGAACAGATTGTAAGGAAGTAATGGGTGGAGTAGAGGAGTATCGTAAAAATGGGTAAATTGATGTGATGAAGGGTAATAGCAGAAGAATGGCAAATGAAAGAAAAATATTAAACTGTATGTTTTGTATTACGTTGAATCCCAGCCGACTGTCCACTAATGTTTCAAAAATTTCTATAAACCACCAGCTAAAAAACAGGGCTACGCCTGTCATGATCAGATTTTCAAGATAGATGGAGCCGAAGATGTGGTGTGAGCCGGCCCCGTGTATTTTATGGATTCCAAATTCACGACTCCGTCGCATGGACACTACCTGATAGATATTGATGAAGTTGAAGACGCCGACCAGCAAAATAAATATGGCTACCAACGACAACACTTTCAGGTTTCCCGAACCACTTCGAAGAAACACAGAATTTTCATAGGTATACAGGGTATGTGTTTGATTAGAATAAAAATCACCGAAAGGATAAAGTTGAAACCTGCCCTGCTCATTATATGCCCGAATATGAGTAAACTCACGCTGTTTTTGATTTATTTTTTCTACATCGGATCTGTCGTGTAGCATAACAAGCTTATGTCCTAACCTATACCAGTTTTCCTTGAGGTTGATATTCACAAGTAGATCGAACTTAAACGACGTTTTGGTTGATGGTTCCCCTATCACTCCAATAATTTGCAGCGATTCTCCCTGTGTGTATGTGATCACCTTTCCTATCGGGTTTTCATTACCGAACATTTTCTGTGCAAGTTCTTTTTTAAGGACCACATCGTTGGGTCGCTTAAATTCAGCTGTTCCCAATAGGACAGGGTAGGGCAAAATTTGAATAAAATTGGTGTCTGCAACGATTGCATTCACGATGTACCTATTTTCATCAAATGAAATTTTGTCATCTTCTATATCCATAAAATCTGAAACCATTTCAATGGCGGGATCTTCCATTATCTCCTTGTCATTGAATGAATTTCCAATATGTCCTATGGAAGTGAATATAGGTTGACTGTTCTGAAATTCTATGGAGGAGATAAAGGTTCTGTCGATATCCTTCGCAAAATGATTCACCGTTGTTTCCTGATGCACGTACCGGGCAATGATGATGACACATGCCAGACTGATTGACAATCCCAGCATATTGACCAACGTGTATATCCGAAACTTATTTAGCGCACGGAGCGATGTTTTAAGTAGTTTCATCCTGCTAAATTTTACGAAATGAATTTCGACAGAACCTCTCTCCCTGAAGAGTTTAAACTGACTGATGAAATGATATTCAAATTTCTTTTTTAAGAGCCTTCATTAATTCCCTTTTCATGGCATCCGGTCCTGGAAATCCTACAGAATGAAATGAGTGATTTCCTTCCCTGTCGATGATAATATAAGTGGGCACTCCCTTCACGTTGAGGCTTTCACTCAGGTAATCCCATTGAGCCTGGTTCACTCTGTAGTGGACTCCTTTTAAATCGACGATCATATTCTTCCAGGTGTTTTCAGGAGAGTTTTCACCTGCCAGATACAAGTAAACCAAATCCTCTTCATCTGCCAACTGCGCCTTTAGCGGCTCCATGAGAATGTTGGCAGAGCGGCAGGGACCGCACCAGGTAGCCCATACATCCACCAGGATAACTTTACCTTTAAAGGGCTTCAACATCTCCACAAAGAGTTTCTCATCTGCGTTTGTGGGTGGGTTCAGTACCGTGAAACCGGTTTTCTTTTTATTTTCCTCTATTTTTGCAAGGAGTAACTCGTTCTCTTCCAGTATTATCTGTTTTATTGTTTCCGGATATACGGAAAGTTTGCCCTTCTGATCGTCGGTTAAAGGATTAAAATCCTGTATGGAGGTGCCTAACTTTTGCGCTTTAATCAGATCGAGTAATAGTGCCGTATCGATTTTCCACACCCGAGATAAATAACCTTCGCCGAATTGAGATTGTGCGATCTCTTCCATTAATGATTTGTACTTTCCCGACAACAATCCGGTGGCGCGGCTGTCTTCCTTTCCTTCGCCCTTTTCCAGTTGTGAAAGATAGCTGCTGAAAACCTCCCTGTCGGCCTCCTCCACATCTTTGTGTTGAGCCAGCATACGAATAACAATGTATGGATCGCCGACATCTTCTCGTGCATAACTTATACTGCGCACATACTGGGAGAGATTTGGAAGCAGCAGCAGATACATTTCATCGTATGGTAAAAAGCGGTAATAATCGTTGTAATTATCTGCTCTTTTTTCTGCTACGTATGCTTTTTGTGCTTCTTCCCAACTGGTTTTATTTTTAAACGCATAGGCCTGCATCCATTCACTCTCAGCATAAGTAAGCTTGTTGGTCAACAAGAATGTTTCCGTGGCATTTACTAAATTCTTTGCAAGCGGACTGATATTGAGCCTATTATTATGCGAAATGCTTTCACGATATTTTCCCATCATGAAGTCCTTGTATTCATTCACATTCATTTGAAGGGTTGTGTCGATATACTCTGGCTGAGGCTTTGAGAACGAGATCTCTTTGTTTATCAAGTCCGTGTTCAGTTTTGCAAGATAACCGGCATAGTAATACTTTTCACCGGAAGAACGCACATTCTTAAGTAATTGACTGTTTTCACGATATATTTCAGGCAGATTGACGAACACTTTAGATTCTTTGCCCGGTGCTACTTTTATGGGAATGTATGCAGCCTGTGAAGAAAGAAACAGGTTTGTCGGACTATATACGGTGATTCGTGTACTGAATGCGCCATTGTCATCGACCTCTACCGGAACTTTGTTCTCTTTTCCGGTGATGGGATTGGTATAAGTCAACTCCCAATGCAGCGTTCCCGGCAAGTACTCCGCTATGGTGCCACTTACAATTGCTTCACCCTTGTTCCATTTTATTTCAAAATTCTCTTCCATCTGATGTGCTTGCAAATACTCTTCCGGGATCTCCGTCGAAGCTGCATATGGGTCGCTCAGGCTAATACCCCAGATCTTGAAACAATCCTCACAGTCGCTCTCAATAAAATTGAACGATTTCGTGTCCATGGGCAGTGGGTCGAAAGTGAGTGTGAACGACGCTCTTCCCGATTCTGGCATCCAAAACAGGGAGTCCAGCTCAATCCCTTCTCCGCTGCGGATCATGTATTTCTTTCCATCGGCCTGCAGGTAGCTGTCCGACACAATTTTAATCCAGAATCCGGGTCTGAAGAATGCCTCCACATTGAGCACCGTAGTCGTGTCGGTCAGCAGCACTTTTCCGATCTCAACAGTTCGGGTATTGGAAAACGCTGCCCTAGGTAATTCCACAGTCTTAGTTTGTGCTTTTGCACTTGCTCCTGCTCCTGCCATTATTAGCAGCGCAATCAATAATAAATGTCTGGTTTTCATCTTGGTTGGATTTTAATTATTTATTCAACAAGCTCTTAATTTGCT
>CAZRRC010000106.1:0-6372 GCA_964602395.1 uncultured Proteiniphilum sp.
AAATGAAGACAAATTACGAACTTCGCTATGCAGCGCATCCAGAAGATGCAAAGTCATACGACACACAACGTTTGCGCAGAGATTTTCTGATTGAGAAACTGTTTACCGCAGACGAAGTAAACATGGTCTACTCCATGTACGACCGCATGATTGTTGGCGGAGCCATGCCAGTAAACGAATCATTACAACTGGAAGCAATTGATCCGCTGAAACAACCTGTTTTCCTGCGCAACCGCGAATTGGGAATTTACAATGTGGGCGGAAAAGGTAAGATAAAAGTGGGTGACGCCGTCTTTGAACTAAACTATAAAGAGGCGCTCTATCTGGGTTCAGGAGACAGAGAAGTCTACTTTGAAAGCGATGACGCCAGCCAG
Source organism: uncultured Proteiniphilum sp. (assembly GCA_964602395.1). GTDB lineage: Bacteria > Bacteroidota > Bacteroidia > Bacteroidales > Dysgonomonadaceae > Proteiniphilum. The sequence goes on from CAZRRC010000106.1 coordinate 375, forward strand.
CCCGCAAAGTTCTATTTCAACTCAGCCACAGCGCATCGCAACTACCCGGATAAGAAAGTGACCAAAGCCGATGCGGTCGTTGCCGAGATGGGTGCACTGGAAACATCGAACCACAGGAACATCAACAAGATGATCGTAAACCAGGTATTGCCTACCTGTCAGCTGCAGATGGGCATGACCGAACTGGCGCCAGGCAGTGTATGGAATACCATGCCGGCACATGTTCATTCCCGCAGGATGGAGGCCTATTTTTATTTTGAAGTGCCCGAAGATCAAGCTGTATGCCACTTTATGGGAGAGGTAGATGAAACCCGCCATATATGGATGAAGGGCGATCAGGCGGTACTCTCACCCGAATGGTCTATCCATTCCGCTGCCGCAACCTGCAACTACACCTTTATCTGGGGTATGGCTGGCGAAAACCTCGACTACGGGGATCAAGATTTTTCAAAAATTGTGGAACTGAAATAAAAACAACATCAAATGATTAATTTTTCATTAAAAGGGAAAATAGCGCTCATTACGGGTGCATCCTACGGCATTGGATTTGCCATTGCCACAGCTTATGCAGAAGCAGGAGCTACCATTGTGTTCAACGATATCAACCAGGCATTGGTGGATAAGGGAGTAGCTGCCTACAAAGAAAAGGGTATCGTTGCCCACGGTTATGTGTGTGACGTTACCAATGAGGATGCAGTGAATCAATTTATTGCTCAGGTAACCGAGGAAGTAGGGGTAATCGACATTCTGGTGAACAATGCCGGTATCATCAAACGGATCCCGATGCATGAAATGACAGCAGCTGAATTCCGTCAGGTGATCGACATCGATCTGAACGGCCCGTTTATCGTTTCAAAAGCAGTCATCCCGCACATGATCAAAAAGGGACATGGCAAAATCATCAATATCTGTTCTATGATGAGCGAACTGGGACGGGAAACCGTGTCGGCCTATGCTGCCGCAAAGGGTGGACTGAAGATGCTCACCAAAAATATCTGCTCTGAATACGGGGAGCACAACATCCAGTGCAACGGATTAGGCCCGGGATATATTGCCACACCGCAAACGGCTCCGTTAAGAGAAATACAACCCGATGGCTCCCGCCACCCGTTCGACTCGTTTATCATCGCCAAAACTCCGGCAGCCCGCTGGGGTACGCCCGAAGACCTCTCAGGCCCTGCTGTATTCCTGGCTTCGGAAGCTTCAAACTTCGTCAACGGACACATCTTGTACGTAGATGGTGGTATATTGGCTTATATTGGTAAACAACCCTGATCTGAGGTCGTGAAGTTTCAAGGTTTCGAGGTTTCGAAATTATGAGGTTTCCAAAAATCAAAAAAACAACTCATATGCAAACAAAACGTTTGTGTTTCATCTTATTGACTGCCATTCTTTTCGGGTGTGGTACATCCAAACAAGGACTGACACTGCACATCAACAACCCGGGTACTACCGACAGGGAAAATGAAATGGTGGAAGTGGCATGGTATGATGTCAAACAGCATCTTTCACTTACTGAAAATCAGGCCATCGTCGTGACATCCAACGCTGGAGAACAGATTCCTTACCAGCTGGTTACTAACGGGTCCGACAGTGTGGAGACATTGATATTTCCCATCACCCTGACAGCCGGAACCTCTGGAACTTATCGGATTGCAGCCGGAGAACCCGAGGCATTTCAGCCGCTCGTATACGGTCGCCTGGTACCCGAAAGGAAGGATGATTTCGCCTGGGAGAACAACCGCACGGCCTTTCGCGTATATGGTCCTGCATTGAAAGCTACCGGAGAGATCAGCAACGGAATGGATTTCTGGGCAAAAAAAACGGAGGATCTGGTCATTGACAAATGGTATAAAAACGATTTATCCGGTGTAGCCTCCTACCATGAAGATCATGGGGAAGGAGTCGATTTCTACAAGGTGGGAAGGACACTGGGTCTTGGTATGACGGCACCTGTCAATTCCGATACACTTTGTCTGGGTCATAACTTTGTCACTGCGGAGATACTGGATAACGGTCCGTTACGACTGACTTTCAAACTTACGTACGATCCTTATATGGCAGGGGAGGCTGAGATCAAAGAGACAAGGATTATCTCTCTCGATGCCTACAGCCTCTTCAACAAGGTAACTCATATCTTTGAGACAGATACCACACTGTTGACAGTTGCCACAGGCATCGTGATGCCCGAGGAGAATCCGGAGGCAAACGCTGCCAGCACAACCTTTGGTGATAACACCGGCATCATTGCCTATGAAACTCCAGCCAATAAAACGAACGGAACCATTTATACGGCAGCCATTCATCCCGACGGATTCGGAATCATCAAGGTTTCCAACGGACATTTTTTGGGTTTGAACAGTTATAAACCGGGTAGCAAATACAGCTATTATGCCGGAGGAGGCTGGAGCAAAGCCGGATTCAACAATTTCGATGAATGGACATCGTTTGTCAAAGAAGCGAAAGCGAATATCGAACTTCCGTTGATCGTTGAGATTCAGAAATAAAATAAGCAGGACAGAAAGACGCTTTTGGCGTCTTTCTGTTGTACATATACATCATCAAAAAAACAGATATGCAGAAAGTAGTCACTTTTGGCGAGATCATGTTACGTCTGGCCACACCCGGATATAAAAGATTTATTCAGTCTGATAACCTCACAGCCACTTTTGGCGGAGGTGAGGCCAACGTGGCCGTGTCACTCGCGAACTACGGTATCCCGGTCGATTTTGTTACCCGGCTACCCAAAAATGAGATCGCCGACTGGTGTATCTCCGACCTTCGCAAATACAACGTAGGCACAAACCAGATCCTTCGCGGCGGTGAACGCGTGGGCATCTATTTCCTTGAAACAGGTGCCGTGGCACGTCCCTCGAAAGTGGTATACGACCGGGCAAACTCCTCCATTGCAGAGGTGGAAAAAGGAATGTTCAACTGGAGAGAGATATTGAAAGATGCCAACTGGTTCCACTGGACCGGCATTACCCCTGCCCTCTCACAGGGAGCTGCAGATGCCTGCCTCGAAGCCATTAAAACGGCCAACGAAATGGGCGTGACCGTATCTTGCGACCTCAACTACAGAAAGAATCTCTGGAAGTACGGCAAAAGTGCTTCGGAGATCATGCCCGCCCTGGTAGAGGGATGCGATGTGATCCTGGGCAATGAAGAAGATGCAGAGAAGGTGTTCGGCATCAAGCCGGAAGGATTTCAGGTGGAACACACCGGTGGCGAGGTAGATGCAGCCGAATTTGAGTCGGTATGCAAACAGCTGATGCAAAAGTTCCCCCGCGCTAAGAAGGTAATCATCACGCTGCGTGGATCCATCAATGCCAACCACAACACATGGGGCGGATGTCTCTATTCCGACAAACTCTATCAGTCAAGAAGATACGATATTACTCATATCGTGGACAGAGTGGGTGGCGGAGACTCTTTCATGGGTGGCCTGATCTACGGATTGCTCACCTACAAAGAGGATGACCAGAAAGCACTCGACTTTGCCGTAGCTGCATCCTGCCTCAAACACACCATTTATGGTGACTTCAACCTGGTCACTGTACCGGAGGTGGAAACACTGATGAAGGGCGATGGATCAGGCCGGGTGGTGCGATGAGGATTTCCTGATTGAACAATTCAGAAAACAAGATTAAAAAGTTAGATATAAGAATCCGGAGCTGAAAGTGTACTGGTGGGTGTTATCAACAGTAAGCCGATTGCTTTACTCCGAAAACTGACAACTTATTTATGGCAAAATTTTCAAGACTACACGTATATCAGGCCATGGAAAATACCGGCATCGTGCCGGTGTTTTACCATGCCGATGCCGAAGTGGCAAAAAAAGTGGTGAAGGCATGCTACGAAGGTGGCATCCGTGCTTTCGAGTTCACCAACCGGGGCGACTTTGCTCACGAGGTGTTTGCCGAGCTGGTGAAGTGGGCCGACAAGGAGTGTCCTGAGATGATCCTGGGAATTGGATCCATTGTGGACGCACCCACCGCAGCACTATACATCCAGCTTGGAGCTAACTTCATTGTGGGACCACTGCTGAACCCCGACATCTTTAAAGTATGTAATCGCCGGCAGATAGCCTACTCACCCGGTTGCGCCACCACCAGTGAAATAGGACTGGCACAGGAGCTGGGCGCCGAAATCGTGAAGGTATTCCCGGGTGGTAACGTGGGAGGTCCCTCCTTCGTGAAAAATATCAAAGGCCCCATGCCCTGGTCCAAGATCATGGTAACCGGCGGCGTGGAACCGACTGAAGAGAATCTTTCAGCCTGGTTCAAAGCCGGCGTAACAGCCGTGGGGATGGGATCAAACCTTTTTCCCAAAGAGGTGTTGAAAAACGGAGAATGGGAGAAAATTACCCAATTATGCCGAAATAGCATCGCCATCGTAAAGAACACACAACACACATAAACCAAATATCAAAAAAATCATGAGTAATCTACAACAAGGAAATGCCAAGATGACCAACCAGCGATGGACGATTGTGGTCATGCTGTTTATGGCGACCACCGTCAACTATCTCGACCGACAGGTTCTGTCACTCACTTGGGCCGACTTTATTGCACCCGAGTTCCATTGGACCAACAGTGACTACGGAACCATTACCGGACTCTTCTCTATTTTCTATGCCGTATCCATGCTCTTCGCAGGTAAATTTGTGGACTGGATGGATACAAAAAAAGGATTCCTCTGGGCCATTGGCGTCTGGTCTTTTGGTGCCGTCATGCACGCTTTCTGCGGACTGCTCACTGCAGGGATCACTGCTGGTGAGTGGACCCTTAGCTTCCCGGGAGCACGCGAAGCTATCGGCACTGTAGGTGATGCGTCGCTGGTGGTATCGGTCAGCGTTACCCTTTTTGTCTTTGCACGTCTGGTACTCGCCATCGGTGAAGCAGGCAACTTTCCTGCTGCCATCAAGGCCACAGCCGAATATTTCCCCAAAAAAGACAGAGCTTATGCCACCAGCATCTTCAATTCGGGTGCACAAATCGGAGCCTTGTTAGCGCCGCTCACCATCCCCTTTATTGCCAAAGCATGGGGCTGGGAAATGGCTTTTGTCGTAATCGGTGCTCTCGGTTTTGTATGGATGGGCTTCTGGGTATTTATCTATCACAAGCCGGAAAAGAATAAAAAAGTGAATGCCCTCGAGTTGGCTTATATCAACCAGGATGATGCCACCGATGCTGCAGAAGGAAGAATGAAGGTGGACGAGCATGCTGGTAAAAAGGTCTCGTTCAAGAAGGCATTCAAATACAAACAGACTTGGTCTTTTGCTGTAGGAAAATTTCTGACCGACGGAGTGTGGTGGTTCCTGCTTTTCTGGATACCGGCATACCTGAGTGCCGTTTACGGGCTCGATTCCACCCAGAGTGCACCGCACGTATTTGTGGTATACGCCATCTCCATGATTTCCGTTTTTGCAGCTGGCTACTTCCCTGCTTACTTTATGAACAAGAAAAAGCTGGATCCCTATCAAGGACGCATGCGCGCCATGTTGCTCTTTGCCTTCTTCCCGCTGTTGATCCTGCTGGCACAGCCGCTGGGTAGTGTGTCTGTATGGTTGCCGGTCATCATCATCGGTATTGCTGCCGCCGCACACCAGTCCTGGTCGGCCAACATCTTCACCACCGTGAGTGACATGTTCCCGAAACATGCCGTGGGTACCATTACCGGCATTGGCGGTATGGCCGGCGGTGTGGGCTCCTTCTTCATCAACAAGAGCTCCGGCGTGCTGTTCGACCATGCAGCCAACACCAACATGAAATTCCTTGGCTATGAAGGAATCGAATCAGGTTATTTCATCATCTTCATCTTCTGTGCCATCGCCTATCTGCTGGGATGGACCATCATGAAGTCACTGGTGCCAAAATATCAACTGATTACAGATATGTAATCAGATTTTTCAAACAGCACCATCTCTGGTGCGGAATCAAGAGGGGCTGTTCCAAAAGGGCAGCTCCTTTTTTAATTCTTTATGCAGCAGTTTTCT
>CAZRRC010000107.1:0-6345 GCA_964602395.1 uncultured Proteiniphilum sp.
GTTGTTGAAACCATTATTTCCCGCAAATGCCAGATAGAGAGGGGTTGAAAAATCACCCTCTACACGGTCAAAAGCAATCTGATAGATAGCGGGCCCTCCCTCCATGTCTGCGTGTTCCCACTCAAAATAGGTGGAGGCGGAAGCGGCCGGCAGCAGTTCGAGGCTCTTGTCGTTCATCGGCTCAATCAGTGTCTTCACTTCGGTCAGACTATGATCGGGTTCACCCATTGTGTCACTGCACCCGATGAAAAGAATGAGCAGTGAAACGATCATTATCCAGTATGTGGCTATTTTCTTCATGATGCTTTTATTATTTAATCGTGAGGTTGTGGGTATAGGAGGCTTGTGGATTCAGTGAAAACAGGATGTCGTATGTTTTGTCACTCCATCCGGTGGTGGAAGGGCTTTTCCAAATCTGCCCGTCGGTCCACTGTTGCACGTTGTCCTTCTCTACCATGTAGTAATAGGCTTCGTTCCCCGAAGGCTTGCTGTCGTTGGCGGGTGCCCTCCACTCAGTTTCTCCGGCAGAGCTTTCCATCCTGAACTTGTAGCGATCGTCGTTGTTGTCATTCCCGGTAAGACCTGTGATGGTGTGGTTGGTCAGCTCCCAGACGCCGAAACCCTTGTAGGGCAATTCAATTTTTCTTTGCGACCAGCATAGGAAAAGATTCACCTTGGTGATCTCCTTTACGGTAAAAGCGCCAATATTGAAGTCGAGGTAGTACTTGTAAATACCCGTTTTCGAGACAGTGGAAGTACCCCCTTCTACAATTTTTTCTCCACTGAGTGAATAGCGGATGGGTTCACCCGTGGAAGCATTGGTGAATTGAAACGCTTGACCCTCCGTTAGCCGGGTATATATCTCATATTCTCCTTCGTTGACCCGTTTCATTCGGATTGCTTTCGAAAGATCGCTGCCTGCTTCCGTAGCTGCTCCGGTAATGAAAAGCTGCTCGGGGATATTGGCAAATCCGGCCAATCGGGTGAGAGTGATCGTGCGTTCCTGTTCTGCCTTGACCGGGTTGATTCCTTTGGAGGAGAACACTGTCCATTTGAGTGTGCCCTGGGCGGCCGACTCAATGCCTGCCAATGCGGCAACCTGGTTCAGCTGCTTGTGGGTGATGGTAGCATGGTTGCTTCCTCCGTTGTTGTCAGCTGCAATCATCGTTACTGGATCAGAAAAATCTCCGTCGGCGTTATCGAATGCAATTTCATAGAGTACAGCTCCGCTATCTTCTGCCCTAGCAGGCTCCCACTCAAAATAGAGCATGGCCGATGCAGAAGACTGGAGCACCAGTGTTCTGCCGTCAGTGGGTTCATAGAGCGCTTTTACGGGTGTGACACCCAGGTCTCTTACTTCGCCGTCGCTATTACATGCCATCCATGTACCTAACAGGCAAGAGAGTATCAGTAGTTTGGTATATGTTGTCTTCATATGATGCTTTTTTTGGGTATGTTCCATCACTCAGTTAATATACAGGGTTCTGGGTGAGATTCTTGTTGATGTCTCGTTGTGATTGGGGAATAGCGAACAGATAATCCCTCTCTTTATTGAATCTTCGTTGGTCCAGGGTGATATATTGGCTGTTTCCGGCTGCAAATTTAGCTCCTCTGGGAGTTGTGTTCATCACCGTTTCAATGGTTCCCCACCGACGGATATCAAAAAGGCGCAGTCCCTCGAAAACCAGTTCACTTCGACGCTCACGACGGATAATTTCCTGTAGGTTACCTGTAGCGGGAAAATCAAGTGCTGAGGCATCGCTAAATCCTGCACGCTGCCGTATGGGCCGAATGGTCTGATTCCAAACGGTTTCATTCATCTCCCCCAACTCATTCTTAGCTTCGGCATACATCAGCAGCACATCCGCATAGCGCATCAGAATCAGATTCAGTCCCGCAGCCATTCCTTCCGGGGCGGTGGGATCGAAATATTTTCTGATATAATACCCTGTGGCGGTTGAGTTTTGTCCCGGTCCGGCATATTCATCCAGCGTAGATGCTTTCGCAATTTTTGCAGATCCCGGTTTGATGTAAATGGTCGAGGTAGATCCGTTGGCTTTCTTCCATTGGTATCCATGATAGACAATGGTCGCGTCAAAGCGTGGATCTCTGTTCAGATAGGGCTCGTCTTCGTTGTACCCTGAACCACTTTCATGAATTGCCTTCCCGTTCTTCATCACGTAATCATCCACGAGCTCCTGCGTAGGGGCAAAGGCATTGATGCGACCTCCCACGGAGAGCGGAATGGCATCATACATTTCAGTCCATGTTCTCAGACTCAACGTGTATCCCAAGTCGAGAATTACCTCTTCGTTGAGTTCATTTTCCGGGAGAAAGAGTCCTTCATAGCTTGGAAAAAGCTGGTACTGGCCGTAATCCCCATTGATGATCTTTCCGGTTACGGAGGCCACGTTTGTCCAGTCGTTCTCATAAAGGTAGGTACGTGCTAGCAGGGTCATCACGGCACCTTGCGTGATTCTTCCCTGGTCTTCATCGGCATACGTTCCTTTTTGGGGAAGCTGACTGACAATGGCATTCAACTCATCTCTTACAAAACCAATCACTTCGGTTTTGGGTGTACGCTCCACGTTGTTCGCCTCCTGTAGTGTGATGTTATAGTCGAAGAAAGGTACATCGCCGTAATGATTGGCCAAACGGAAAAACAACGATGCACGGATAAAACGGACTTCAGCGATCATTCGTTCTTTGATTGCAGGGTCCATGTCGGGCACCAGATCCACGTTGTCGAGAAAAATATGGCAGGTCTTGATTCCTTCATAGCAACTCTTCCACTCATTGGCAAAACGTCCCAGTGCTGCATCGGCCTGTCCCGAAGTAATGATTTTTTCATCGGAGTTTCCCCTGCCCTCATAGAGGTTGTCGGTCAGTCGCTCGTTGGCAAAGAAGTAATTGGCTCCAAACATCTGACTGTAGGCCATGTTGAGTACGGCCGCTGCTTTATCGGTAGAGGTCCAGTAGTTGGCGTCGGTGAATTTGTTGGTCGGTGCCAGGTCCAGCTCGTTGCAAGCAGAAAGTGTGACCAGTGCGACCAAAACGGTTGTGATATATTGTATGATTTTTGTTTTCATAGAGGATAATCTTTTAAAATTCAATATCTAAGCCCATCCCGTAATAAACCAGTGTCGGGTAGTTGCGCGCACTGTTGGCATTCACGCCGCCAATGCCGCCCATGTTGTTGCCAAACTCAGATGACTCGGGATCGATGAATGAATTTCTGGTCAGAGTCAACGGATTCTGTGCATTGGCGCTGATGCGTAACTTCTGCACACCGATTTTACTGGTGAGATGCTTTGGCAAAGTATATCCCAGTTGTACGTTTTTTATCCGCAAATAGGCTCCATCCAGCAGGTAGATATCGGTACCCGATCTACCCCAGTTGTTGCTGCTTGAAGGAGAACTGGGGGCAATCAGCCTCGGCCATCGGGCGTCGGGATTGGTGGGTGTCCAGAAATCGAGCTGGTGTTGATATATCGCGTAGGAGTAGTTGGAGTGGAATGGTTCAATCAGTTCTCCGCGTATGTACATGTCTCTTTTGCCAACCCCCTGCAGCATGATGCTGAAATCGAAATCCTTGTATTGCAGGTCGTAGGTGAACCCGAAGGTGTATCGCGGAAAAGCGTTACCCAGCACCACACGGTCTTTCTCGTCGATCAAATTGTCGCCGTTCTGATCCACATATTTCACGTCGCCGGGCTGCACAATTGCACCCACAGGTAGGGCACTTTCGGCGATTTCCCCGAGGCTCTGGAAATATCCATCGGTTTTATATCCGAAATAGGATCCCAGGGCTTCTCCTTCCCGAATCACTTTGTACATCTGATCGCTTTGGTCGATCCTTTCTTTGCCACCAAAGTCGGTGATTTTGTTTTTTGAGTCGGAGAAGTTGAGGTTAAACTGGTGATTGAAATCCCCTGAACGCAAGCGATAGGTGAGGGTAGCTTCCCATCCCTGGTTCCTCATCTCTCCTGCGTTCTCATTGGCTGCAGAGCTGCCAAAAACGGTAGATACTTCCGGTGCCAGTAGAATGTCCCAGGTTCGTTTGTTGAAATAATCGAGCGACACGAAGAGGTTGTTGTTGAGAAAACCTGCATCCAGACCCACGTTTAAATTACCCGATTTTTCCCAGGTCAGGTTTGGATTTCCGTAGGTAAATCCTGTTCCCGGTACGGCTTCGTTGTTGAATACGTAGGTGTTGGTATACATCTGATAAACTGTCTGGTAAGAGTAGTTAGCCACATTCTGGTTACCCAATACACCGTATGAGGCTCTCAGTTTCAAGTCTCCGATCCGATTGCGGTATGATTCCATGAAATATTCTTCCGATATTCTCCATGCACCGGAGAAAGAGGGGAAGAAACCCCATCGGTTTTCTTTGGCAAACTTCGAAGAACCGTCGTAGCGGAATGAAACATCCCCGTAGTATTTGTCCATGTAGCTATATCCGAAGCGTCCGAAGAGGGAAGTGATGCTGGTCTGATCGGTAGCGGGACTACCTCCCTCAGCACCGTTGGATGTGAAGTTACCTGTGTCCTGTTCTGCTTCATCAGTGGTAGGCAGTCCCAGGTCGGGATCCGTAAATTTCCATGCAATGCGACTGGCCTTGTAGGTATAGGACTCATTGGAGGTGCCCAGCAACCCTGTCACGTGGTGTACTTCGTTGAAAGTACGTTCATAATCCAGTAAAAAATGGGTGCTGAGGGTATATCGTTTGTTGTTGTAATCCTCGGTCAGGCGATTCGGGTTGATGTTTACCACCGGTGTTTCCAGGTTGTTGCGTGCATAAAGGGGAACCATGATGTCCCTCCTGAAACGGTGATGCTGTGTCAGGTCGATTCCCACCAGTCCTTTTGCTGTCAGACCGCCTCCTACATTGTAATCGAGGTTCAGGCTGCCGATGAAGTTGTCTTCATCTTTGTTCTCATAGCCACCATCTTTTAGTTTCGCCAGTGTATTGTCATCGCCGATAATGTCGTTGATCAGGTACTTTCCGTCCTGTTCAAACTGATAGTAATAATAGGGTGGTATACGGGAAGAGTTGATAATGGTGTTACCTGTTCCTCCAGCAATGGTTTTTTCGTTTCGGCGGTTATAGGCCATCAGCGAAGTGACTTTAAAGCGATCGTACTCGGTGGTAAGATTGGACCGGAAGTTATACCTTTCCAGGCCGTATCCTCCAACGAAGTTGCTTTCCTGATTCAAGTAACCGGCGGAAATCATATAAGTGGTGTTTTCGCTCCCCCCTGAGATATTCAGGTTATAACTTTGCTGTAAACCTTTTTGCATGATTTTGTTGAAATACCAGTACTCTTCACCCCGGTGATCGTAGAGATCTCTGATTTGTGCCGGTGTGTATAGCGGTGCACTTCCTGCATTCATATTCGCCTGATTGCGGTACATGGCATTCTGCCACCCTTCCACGGGTTGATACAGGATATCGGGATCCTGATAGCCCAGCAGGCCGCTCAGGCGGACTACCGGTTTATTCATTTTTGAGCCTTTCTTTGTGGTGACCAGAATAACCCCATTTGCGGATCGTGAACCGTAGATTGCGGCACTACCTGCGTCCTTCAGTACCGAGACATTTTCGATGTCATTCTGGTTAATGCTGTTTAGTGTGTTGGAGGAGGAGATCAGTCCATCGATGACAATCAGCGGATCGTTGTTTCCCATTGTGCTGACACCTCTGATGTTGATGCTGAGGTTGTTGTCATTGGGGTTCATGTTTTTCTGTTGAATGATCAGGTTCGCTGATGCTCCCTGCAGAGCCTGTACAGCATTGCTTACCGGTCGGTCTTCAAACATCTCGGAATTCACCTGATCTACTGCACCCGTGATGCTTTTTCGTTGACGGGTGCCGTAGCCAATGACTACCAGTTCCTCCAGGGCCTTTGTGTCTTCCTGCAAGACAATGTTGAATCGCGCATTTCCTGCTGTAGCTATGGTTTGTTCCAAATAGCCGATATAGGATATTCTGATGGAGCCATTTTGTTCTATCATCAAAGAGAAGTTTCCGTCTATATCTGTCACGGTACCGTTCGTAGTGCCAATTTCTATCACATTGGCACCGATGATGGATTCTCCTTTGCCATCGGTCACTTTCCCGGATATTTGTTTCTTTGTAGCTTGCTGAACAACAGGTGCTGCTGGCACCAAGGTAGCTGCAGCTGCCTCTTCCTTCGATGTGTAGATTACAATCTGCTTGTCCAGTATCTTGTATGTAAGACCCGTGTTGGAAAGCATACTTTGTAACAGGTCGGCCACATTTTCCTTTTCTGCTTTCAGGTTGATTTTCCTGTTGATCATTTTTTCGCTGTTATCCGAAAA
>CAZRRC010000108.1:0-6329 GCA_964602395.1 uncultured Proteiniphilum sp.
ATTCCGTTCAGAAAATTAGAGAAGTGGTAATGGTCGAGCTGTTGTGTCGGATTGGTGATATCCCCTTCGGTGAATCCCATATCACTGGTCACATTTTTCACCAGCTTGTTCTTTTGATCATAGATCTTGTATGCATTTCCACCACCAATAGCAAGAGAACCTTCGCTTCCGTAGAAAACGGCGCCAACGGTCGTGTCTTCAATTGAACGTGCGTTACAGCTTCTGCCCTCCCAGGTAATCATTTTATCGTCTCCGAATTCAAAATTAATCACTTGTGAGTCGGGGAACTGCCAGTCATCGTCGTAGGCGTAACGGCCCCCTGAGGAATTCACACCGGTGGGATAACTCAGTTTCATACCCCATCGCACAATGTCGATAAAGTGTACACCGTTATTGCCGGATTCACCGGTACCCCACTTGTAAAACCAGTGCCAGTTGTAGTGTAGGAAGTTATCCTTGTACATTTTTTCACGAGGTGCGGGACCTTGCCAGAGCTCCCAGTCTAACCAGTCGGGTATGGCAGTCGGCTTTCCGATACCAATTGAAGGACGATTGTTGGCATACCAACATTTCCCGAATTTTACCTCTCCGATAACACCGTCATGAATATCCCGTATAGCATTCACCACATTTGGCCATGATCTACGTTGCATTCCGGTTGCAGTTACTACCTTATATTTTTTAACAGCTTCTTGTAGAATCTCGTTTTCAGCAGGGTTATGGCTGGTCGGTTTTTCCAGATATACATGTTTCCCAGCTTTCATCGCCATCAAAGCGGCCGGTGCATGCCAGTGTTCTGGTGTGGCAATGATGACAGCATCCAGATCTTTCTTCTCGAGCAGTCAGCGTATATCTTTTCCTCCAGAAGCCCTGTTACCTCCAATTTTTTCCACATTGGCGATACATTTTTCCATGGCTCTTTTGTCAACATCACATACATACGCAATTTCACAACCTTTTTCACGTGCGAATCCTCCTGCAAGAGCATTTCCTCTCGCATTCACTCCTATGGCACCCATTCTGATCCTGTCGTTTGCACCAACGATATTCCTATAGCTTTTGGCGCTGAAACTCGGTAAAACACCTCCCACAGATACTGCAGCTGTTCCAATAGCCACATTCCTTATAAAGTCCCTTCTTGTAGTCATAGTATTTTTTTTTATTCTTATCATTGTTTCACAAATGTAGAGAATTAACCAATAATTGAATGTCTATTTACGAAGTTTTGTCATCAAAAAACGCAGAACTGGAAATATAAAAGATGGATAGATACTGTAACCTGTTTTAGTACGAGACACAGAGTGATCCGCTCTTTTCGCCGTGTCATCTCCATATATAGTCCATATATAGTCCATATATGGTCCTAATATACTCCTAATGTATTTGGATAGGATATGACTCATATAAGGATTGCAACAAACCAAAAAACGGATTTTTACCCGCTTTTTATATTTTCTGGATGAGAATCTTTCTGATAGCAAAATAATTTTGAATAATGGTATATGAATTAGATAGCAGATTGTTCAATCCAATATGGCGGGTGTTGCATGAATTGGCCCATTGCATACGGTAACACTGAAATTTGTATATTTGCCGACCAGATAATTCCGAAATTGTCAAGTGTTTATTGACAGCTTACTAATACAATAAATTTATGTATTGAAAATAAAATAGATAAAAAATGAAAACTGAAAAACTGAGTTTTAATTTCTTCTCTTCTTTGTTCATTATATGTTTGTCGCTCCTTATGCTCTCATGTAGCAGTCAGAAGCGAGTCAAAGCGAATACAGACCCTCAATTTCACCTCTACTTACTGGTTGGCCAATCAAATATGGCCGGTCGTGGTAAAGTTGATGCACTCTCAACGCCCGAAAATCCACGATTGCTGATGTTCAATAAAAATAATGAATGGGAGTTAGCGAAAGACCCGCTCCATTTTGATAAACCCGATGTAGCAGGTGTGGGTCCTGGTCTTGCTTTTGGATTGAAAATGCTGGATTACACTCACAACAAGGACGTCAGGATAGGATTGATTCCCTGTGCAGTTGGCGGAACTGCAATAGATATGTGGCAGCCTGGGAAGGATGCTTATGATGGGAAATATCATCCTTACGATGATACCATCATCCGGTTGAGAGAGGCGATGAAGTATGGCGTTGTAAAAGGAATTATATGGCATCAGGGCGAAGGAGATAGTAACGAGGCGCAGTCGAAGGTCTACATGGAGAAGCTTGAGAAACTGATTCAACGCTTCCGGGATGAGATAAATGATCCGGACTTGCCATTTGTTGCCGGTGAACTGGGTTATTATCGAAAAAACTCATTTTATATCAATGAGGTAATCAAAAACCTGCCTGAGAAAGTTTCCATGACTGCTGTAGCCGATGCCGAAGGGTTAAACCATAAGGGCGATGGCACCCATCTCGATTCAGAATCGTCGAGAATTTTAGGTGAAAGGTACGCTTTAAAAATGAGAGTCCTGCAACTAATGAATCACCACAATTGATCTTGTATATCAATTCGATAATCGTGTCAAATAGATAACCTCAGTAACGTTTTCATCTGTATTTCAGTGTCGTCCATTCTGCTGGAAAAGTTTTCCGATCCAACGTCAATGGCACAATGGCACTGGTGCAGCACCCTCATTTTTGCTTATCTTCTTCCTTTCAGCAGAGAAGGAATCTGTCCGGGTTCTCTTGCCACCGGTATGCCGACAGATTCAAAGGCGGCAATCTTCTCGGCTGCTGTGCCAGATCCGCTGGAGATGATGGCACCGGCATGACCCATCTGTTTGCCTGGAGGAGCCTGTTGTCCGGCAATAAAGACGGCCACCGGCTTGGTCACATGGTCGCGAATGTACTCGGCTGCACGTTCTTCTGCATCTCCACCGATCTCACCGATCAACGCGATTGAGTCGGTATCGGGGTCATTCTCAAACATCTCCAGCAACTCCCTGTAGTAGAGTCCTACTACAGGATCGCCTCCCACTCCCACTGCCGTAGACTGTCCCATGCCCTTTTCGGTAAGGTTATATACCACCTCATAGGTGAGTGTGCCGCTGCGGCTGATTACGCCGGTACTGCCCTCCTTGAAGATCATCGAGGGCATGATGCCCACCAGGCTTTTTCCCGGTGAGATCAGTCCGGGGCAGTTGGGACCGATCAGGCTGGCGCCCTTGCGCTGTATGTAACTGTATGCCTCCACCACATCGAGCGTGGGAACACCCTCGGTGATACACACAATTAGCTTGATGCCTGCGTCGGCAGCTTCCATCATTGCATCCTTCGCAAAAGGGGCGGGAACAAATATCACCGATGTGTTGGCATCTGTCTTCGACACAGCATCCCGCACCGTGTTGAAAACGGGAATGTTGTAAACCTGCTCACCTGCTTTACCAGGCGAGGTGCCCCCCACCACGTTCGTACCGTACGCCTTCATTTTCGAAGCATGAAAACCTCCGTCGCGCCCGGTGATGCCCTGCACGATAAGCCGGGTCTCTTTGTTGATCAGAATACTCATAATCTCCTGTTTTTCAGTCTTGATATTGTTTTGTCAGTTCCACTGCCATGTGCGTGGCTTCGCCCATTGTCTCGGCCACATGAAAGTGGCTGTCCTGCAACAACGCACGTCCCTCTTTCTCATTGGTGCCGGTGAGCCGGATCACAATGGGTATGTGCGTTTTAATTTGCCGGAAAGCTTCCAGCAGGCCGTTGGCCACATCGTCGCAACGGGTGATGCCGCCGAAGATGTTGATCAGCACCACCTTTACGTTGTGGTCGCTCAGCAGCAGCTTCATGGCTTCAATCACCTTGGTGGGGTTGGAGCTTCCGCCGATGTCGAGAAAGTTTGCCGGATTGCCCCCATAAAGCTTGATCATATCCATGGTGGCCATGGCCAGGCCGGCGCCATTGACCATGCAACCGATGTCACCACCCAGGTGAACATAGCTGAATCCCTTTTCCTTGGCATTCTGTTCCTTCTTTTCCTCCTCAGTGGGCTCGTTGAGCATCGCAATTTTGGGATGACGAAAGATGGCATTGTCGTCGAAAGTCATCTTGGCATCAATGGCCATGATGGATCCCTCTTTCGTTAGCACAAGCGGATTGATCTCGGCAAGTGATGCATCGTTTTCCACGAAAAGCCGGTAAAGCTTCTGGAAGATGGATGCAGCCTGGCGTACCTGCTCAATGTCGTCGAACAGCTTAAAAGCAGCTTCGCGGGCCAGATAATCGGGGACACCCACCGACGGGTCGATCACAAACTTGTAGATCTTCTCCGGCATGGTGCGTGCCACCTCTTCAATATCCATGCCGCCCTCCCGGCTCAGCATCAGGAGAGTTGATTTGCTGTTTCGGTCGATTATGTAGCTCACATAATATTCCTTTTCAATGTTTACCGCCTGCCCCACAAGGATGCGGTCCACTGTGAACCCCTTGATATCCATACCGAGGATTGCAGCGGCATGCCGGCGCAGCTCCACTTCATCGTTTGCCAGTTTTACACCACCTGCCTTGCCTCTGCCGCCTGTATGTACCTGTGCTTTCACGATCACCTTTTGGGAATCCAGCTGGCTGTAGGCTTTCACAGCATCATCCACAGAACGGCAAATGCTGCTCTTGTCTACCGGAAGTCCGTATGAAGCGAAGATCTCTTTGGCTTGATATTCATGTATTTTCATATGATTAATTATTTTTTTTCATGCTTTAGCGATAACATGATCTGCCAGTATAACAATTAGAATGATAAATCTATGATTTTTTATTGTAATAAAAAATGTATCGGATAGCACTGAAGAAACTGAAACGTATGATCTCGTTAAATTGTTTAACAAAAATAGGGAAAAAGAAGAAACCCCTGTACCAATATGGTACCAGGGGTTTCTATAAATGGGGTTTTGTCCGTTTAAACCATGCGGGCTGAACGGCCGGCCGCATTAATTGATATGCAGTGAAAGTCCGGCATAGTAAAGCGCGCCGTAAACCGGTGCATAGAGAAAAGCCGCATCATCCAAATGTCTTTCATCTTGAATATAGCTGAATATATTTTTACCTCCAGCATAGAGCCGCACCTTTCCGAAGGTTCGGGATATGCTTGCGTTAAAAGTCATGTATGGATCGGTCTCCTTGATTTTAGAATTGCTTTCCACCTCGCTGATGTAATCAATGTAGCTCTTACCTTGGTATAACCCATAGATTGTCAGGTTCCAGTTATGAGGCGCATACTCTATTTTCACGCTACCAGAAGTAGAGGGGAACCGCGATATCTTGTCGCTGATATCCTCATAGGGAGTGCCTCTCCAATCTTCCCTTGTGTTTTTGTAGCTGCCGCTGTTGATGCTGAAGTCGGTTCCAATATTCAGGTTCTTCATCGGATTCAAAAGCACTGTCATCTCAACCCCCTTTACCACGGCATCGTCTATATTGCGCCACTGATAAGTGTACCCCAGGTTTTTAACATCTTCATCGGCATCTGTGAAATCAATTTTATCCTTCAGATAGGTATAAAAGATATTGGCGCTCAGTTGAATATGGTGTCCGTAATAATCGGCCGACAGGTTGGCGCTGCGGGAGGTCTCCGCCTTCAAGCCCGACGATTTCCACACACGAGGTGAGCCGCTGCAGAGGTGAAGATCTTCCGAAAAACCGTAGGGTGCCCTGAAACCGGTGCCTGCGTTCGCGCGCAGTGTCACATGTTCACCCACATTGTACTTGAGCGCCACACGCGGGCTGACGCTGGTCCGTTCGAAGGATGTCTTCGGAAAATCGCTGTCGAAGATCTGCCTGTCCGACGCATATTCCTCGCCCGAGGTGTGGTAGTCGATCCGTACGCCCGGCACTACCGTGAAATCGGGCGTAGCCTGCCACTCATCCTGCACAAAGAAACCGAACTCCTGTGCATGTTTGCGGGCGATGGACTTGTATGAATCGCCATAATAATCGTTCACCTCATCCACCACCACATACATCCCTGATTCGTTCAGTCGTGTCACATAATGCTGCAGCCCGAAGAGCAGGCTGTGATTGCCTGCCTGCGTTCCCAGTGTGAGTGTCGAAATCAGGGAGTTCTCTTCCGCCAGATAGGGTCTCATATCAAGCACATCGGGTTTAGCGCCTTCGTGGGTATCCTTGTAATCCGATAAATAGGAGTCGTTTGTGGCATTCCGGTTGTGGTTGATGTATGAATTGCTGAAATTGAGTAGGGTCTCCTGACCGAATTTCTTTTGGTAGCTTACTTCTGCTTCGTAGCGGTCGGTCGATATGTTTTCGGTCCCTTCTGAAAACGGATTCTTGTATTGGTCATCGGTAATTACACCTCCTTCGCGCTTCTCA
>CAZRRC010000109.1:0-6273 GCA_964602395.1 uncultured Proteiniphilum sp.
CTCGTTCAACAGCTCAACCTCAGCCACGACCAAGCCTTGGTTTTCACCATAAAACTCATCCACTTCAAAGGTAAATCTCCCCACGTTCACTTCGTACCGTGTTTTGTGGATAACCCCTGGTTCGCATATCTGGAGCAGCTCCTCGGCCTCCACGACTGGAATCTCTTTTTCCCATTCGTAACGCGACGTTCCACTCTCATTGCACTCCCCTTTGATGGTGATATACCCCTTATCGCCTTTTATCCGGACTCTGACAGTACGTTCCGGAACAGAAGAGAGGTATCCCTGGGTTATGCGTGTCCGTTTCGCTGACTCCTTTTTGTAAGCGTCGGAGGTGACCAAAAACTTTCTTTCTATCTCCTGTGCCATAATCTGTTTACAATCCTATCAGCAGGTTACGATCTACCAATTATTGGTGATGCTCCATGAGAGCTTTACGCAACATGAATTGTTTATACAACATTTCGGTCCATAAAGATAAAAAAACATTCGCAATACCAATTATCGTTAGTCCGAAATCTAGAAAGTGGGCGTTCCATTATTCCAGAACACCTCTTTATTGGAGATATACCAGCTTTTTCCTTTATCGTTATTCCCTTGAAAGAATAGATAAGTTCGCCCATCGAGGTCTGTAAATATATGGGGATGTCCCGACTCGCTTTCGTTCCATTCTCCTGGCTCTCCGTTCGCAAGGAAGGGTTCGTCAGACAACTTGTTCCACGTGATCCCATCTTCACTCACAGCCACCCCAACTTGTTGAGGCCAGTTGTTGTAAGCACCCGCGTAAAACATAAACATCTTTCCATCCTGGATGGTCACCGAGGCTGCTTCCACGCACTCTCCTTCCCACGGTAATTCGGGAGCCAAAATGGGGGCATCGCATGCCTGTTGCCAATCTTCCCGGTTAAAATTTGTCTCTTTCGGCGCGATGGCAACACCCATTATCTGTATCTTGTAACTCGGATCCCGCGTGGCAAAATAGAGGAAGTACTGATCATTGAATTCACACACTTCCGCGTCAATAGCCCGGCCACAGTTCCACTCCCCGGTGGGTTTAAAGATCGGGTTTGTCTTGTTGCGTTCGAAGTTGATGCCGTCACTTGATACCGCATGGCAAATAGCATCGTTTTCCCTATTTCCATATGTCTGGTAAAAAAGATGCACTTTCCCGTCCCTGACCAAAGCCCCTGGTGCGCACAATCCTTTCTTTTCATAGTCGGCACCGGGGGCAGGTGTGATCTCTCCCACTTTTTCCCATGACGTTAAATCTGAACTCTCCGCGATGCCGATGTTCCATCCTGAATCTTCTACTCCTTTTTGGGGAGGGATGGAATAATACATCAGGTAACGTCCATCAAAGTTCACTACATGGGGATCTTTTGAAAACGGCACTCCCGTCCGGGATGTATCACCAAACATCATTTGCTCCTTGTTTTTTGATTGAGAATCAGTACAGGACTGAAAAACAAAAAAGATGGCTATTGCGCATACAATACTAAACTTCATATATCAATTAATTTTAAATGTTTAAACATAGAGAGGGTAAAATCACCCTCAGTGACATACCCTCTCTACTTTTTGAATACAGTTTATCTGTTTTCGGTATCTCGCATACAACGCACTGATAATGCATGAGCTCTTGCCATCTCATTCGATTGATTCTTCAC
This sequence comes from uncultured Proteiniphilum sp., assembly GCA_964602395.1. GTDB lineage: Bacteria > Bacteroidota > Bacteroidia > Bacteroidales > Dysgonomonadaceae > Proteiniphilum. The sequence goes on from CAZRRC010000109.1 coordinate 1,668, forward strand.
CGATCCATCGGAATAGAGATCAAGAACGAATGCACTGGCTCTCGGATTACCCTCGTTTTCATAGTTGGAGGCAGGAGAATTAGACCAATAGAAGAACCCTGTAAGGGCGTTGTTTCCATAACGGTCCGATGCTCCATTTCCGTAACGGCAACCGCCGAAGGGCCAAATCGCGTAATTAACCCCATCATAGGTATATTTATAGTATCGTTGACCGATGCTACCGTTGGGTTTTTTCCACTCTACGACTTCTCCCGAGTTTTGAACCTCCATGAGTACCTTGGGCGATACCACGCGATACCCTTTGGGACACGGGTCATAAATAGATTTGTGCCCATCCGAAGAGTTGGGATTCGTTCCCTCCGTGTTTGGATTCCCCCATAAGTCGTCCTTACGGTCCGAACGTTTTCCGGTCCATGCTCCAAGCCACCAGTCCGTGGATGAGTTTTCAACGCCTGATGTAAAAAACATATGCCGCGGCATCGCGATAGCCTCTTGCATATCCTGTACGAATGCGGGTGTTGAGTAGAAAGGTCCGGCCCCCCATGGGAAACCCGTCATACGCCCCCATTGGAAATAATTTCCGTTCGTTCTCCAGCTTCCTTCTTCGACTCTTCCGGCGCCAATATTCCTATCCATAACGGTATACCCGGTAGATCTGTACTCGTGGTCTTTCGCCTCGTCAATCGTTCCCCAGACATTAAAGGTCCAGATAATCGAACGAGTCCCAAAGGCGTCTTCTTTCCCGTAAATACTTACCGAGCCCAGGCCTCCCATGCCTGAATCATAGGCTTGAATCCTTATCTGGTTATTGTCGATGTCGGCAAGCGGCAGAGACGCTTCACCTTTGGCCGTGTTGGCCGACATCCGGATATCATTTACTGCCACCATTCTTGCATCATTTTCACCTCCCCAGGTTACGCCAACCTTCTCCGGTTTTTGAACCTTCATGAAGTTACCGCGCGCTTTCACATCGATCACCGCCTCGGTTCCCGTCGATGAAACAGTCAGCAACACGGTGTTGGAGGTACCATACGCCCATCCACCGGCCAATAGTCTCGTTTCTATCGGTTCGTACCAGTCAAAGGGATTATCACTCAACTTCAAGTCATTGATTTCAATCACAGACAATGAATTGGCTGCTAGCTTCTTTCCCGCAACTTTTACCGGGATCGTCGCTGTATGCTGTTGCTCATTAATAAGGCTTACCACCACATACACATCCTTGCCTGCAAAATCAACAGGCAACGTTGTCAAATATGCCTCCTGAGCTGAAGAAAGAGGTTTCGGATCTGCGATCTCAACCGTGACATATTTATCTTTCGCTCCAGCATCGAGCGTCAACTGATGAGAAGCAATGTTCACCTTAAATTTCCCAGCCAGCGCGGGGGCATGTCCCTCCATATCATAGAGTGAAACACTCTGGAGCTTATAGTCCGCGAGTTCAGAGCTCGCAACCTTCACTTTGAGATAGGCTAACGGGTGTGAAAGCGAGAAATAGATGGGGGCGTCTTTACTTGAAGCTGTCGCTTTGGCATACGCCACTCCATAATTGCCCAGGTGCTCGCTATTATTCGGAGTCGATTGACGCTGAATAACAGGCAAGGTAGCCTCGAGTATCTCGCTATCGACATCCAGGCTGATATTCTCACCCCACTCGTCGAATGGATAATAGATGGCCAGGTCTGTCTTGCCTTGTCCCAGGGTGAGGCCGGCAGAAGTAAAAATACCTTTATCGTTCCCCTCGTCTCCCGAACGGAGGTATGCGGGCACATTCAGGATATCGGTACCGGCTGTTTTTGAATAAAGACCGATAGCGTCTCCCTTGGTCCATAACACGGGATACGTACTCCCGGTCTTATCGCCAATCGAGACACGGGTAGTAGGTCCATTCACTGCCACGAGCGTGAGTTGCTCCTTATCTCCCACTTCCACTTCATTATTTGCCGGCTCAATGAGTGTTGTATCGCAAGAAACAACACTCAATCCCAGCACGGTTAATAAAACTAGAAAATAGTTTGATTTCATATTTTTTCTTTATAAGGTTTGTTTGTTCATACCATCGTTACCATACCAACTCATCAAGTTCGCCCGGCGAATTATCGTTACTAATAGCTCCCGGGAGCTCCGCTGTCGTGTACACAACATGGTCAATACAAATGGGGGCACCACTCGCGCCAAATCCTACCGCCACAGTAATGTATTCCGTATCGGGCTGGAGTCCGACTGATTTCCCCGAGTAAGGAGCCGTAACAACAACTCCCTTCTCAGTGACAAGTGCTTTCAACGCCTCCTCATCGCTCGTACCAGAAGGCAAATCACTCGTTAAATAATCAGTGATAATCTTGTAGGAGGTGACAAGTCCTACTTGTTTCTTTAGGACAATGTCCGCTCCACTGTCGGTAATATTGGCAATTTCCAATTTTATAACCGGATACAGAATGTTTGGTTCTAACTCAGCGCCCTCGTCTTTGCATGATGTGAAAGCCAGGAATAGCATTGAAAGAACAAAAATAAACGTCTTATTTTTCATGTTTATTTCTTTTAAATTGGTGAATAAATAATTTATTTCTAAGGAATAGAGTATATCATATTTCGGGGGTCATCTCGACAGTGATCAGCGCGGATTTACCAGGAGCTATCGTCGTTTCAAACCCGGTAATCGTGACACCGGTGTTCACGGTCTCGTAAGAATTGGAGGGATTATTCGGCCAGATTTTCAACACGGGGTCACTGCTACCTACCAGATTGATCTTCACGTACATCTTTTTGGAGCCACGTGTGAGGGTAATTATCTTGCCAGATTGATCCAGCGACACGGCTCCTCGCGTTACCAGTGTCCATCGCACCTCTGCATCGATATAATTATAATTCTCGATCTCGTCAATCACAAACAGATCCTTCTCGTCTACTAACTTGATCGTACGTTTTGCGGATGCCACCTGGTCTGCCACAACCGCCGAAAGATCGAGTTCCGCTCCTAGTTCGTTGCCGGTGTTAATCACCTTTGTAACGGTAGCTACTCCATCCACCAAGAAACGTTTATCATTCACCGTAATGGTATTGTGGTTCTGGTTCTTCAAGCGAAAAACATCCCAGCGCAACGAGTTTTGACTCAGGTCACCCAAACGGCCACCCTGTTTAATAAGCGCGTTCTCGACCGCCGTGTAGCTTTGCAGGCCCAGGTCGGCTGCCCACCTGTAGCCGAGTGCATCATAAACGAAGGATCCTGCATCCATATGTCCATGGCTAAAGTTCGCTTTTCCCGCTTTTATACCCAGGTAACGGTCTTCATCGTCACGTTTCCAATTGGTACGGACCATCACCACCGGTATTTCTCCACCACCTGACCATATTTTCCGGGTGGGGAGTTCCAGGTCGTCTAGGTTATCGATGTTATTTACCCACGGCATGATAATTGGGAGCAAACGGATATCTTCGTTATTGCTGATATATTTCCCTGCATTCAGCACCCTGATCTCGTTCGCGAGTAACGAGGGTTTCTTGTACTTGTCGGCGAACCACCACATCCCAAGCTTGGGATACTCGGGAGAAGCAGAATCGGAATAATTAAACACTTCATTGTTTATCCCTGCCATGAACAACATGTACTCGCCACTCTTCGAAAAACCGGGCGTACCGGATAACCCGCCATCATGTCCAAATGCTTTGTCCAGTGCAGAGAGCATGAGTGCCTGAAACTCTGTTCCATATCCCCAATAGCTGTATCCCTCGGGATAGTTACCGTCGGGAGAATAGATGGCTGCCATAGCCCTGCTATTACTCTCTATAGCCCTCTCTATGACACGGGCCGAAATATTCTTATCTTTCTCGTATACCGCCAGGGCTCCAGCTACAATTCCTGCGTTACACACTTGATTCCAGTTGCTGTTCTGGTTGTGGAAATTGGCATTCAGGGAGGTATTAAACGCGTACTCAACGATCTTTTGATGACACTTTGCGCGGGTATCCAACCTTAAATCGTTATAAAGCCAATCGTACCCTATCGCCACGGCAAGACACATCTCTCCCACATCCAGAAAGTGCTTTTTATGATTCCAATCAGGGAAATTACATACCGTGTTCAAGTCCTCTTCTGCCTTCCTCAAGTACTCCTCTTTACCGGTCATCCGGTATGCGTAAGCGGTAAAAAGAATCCGCTTGAGTGCTGCCCTGGAAACAGGAAGAAGGCGTAGGTTACTCACGTCAAGCACGTAGGAGAGCTTCGAATTATCCGGTAGTATCTCCTCGTCGCATATCCTGATTATTTCACGGTTCAGGGTTTTCAAAACGGGATTTGAACTTCCCAATGCTTTCCTTTTGATCTCAGAGAAATCGTCGTTCGTCATTAAGACACGGGGATGACCGGCATTCGTGAGTTTAGCATAGTCAAAGGTGCCCGTGGGATCGGGAGAAGTATCGTTCGGTTCTTCCTGAAAACCGGGGGTGTCCGGCTCATCAGGGGTGTTACCGGAGTCGCCAGGCTCCTGCGTACTGGGTTGTCCCGGTGTAAAACCAGGTTCTTCTGTATTACAGGAGTTCGCGTTAAACGAAATTCCAATCATGAGAATCGCCAAAAGAATAGATTTGTATGTTTTCATACTATTAA
>CAZRRC010000110.1:0-2334 GCA_964602395.1 uncultured Proteiniphilum sp.
GTAACCATGCAGAAAGGTACCGAAAAATAAAAACGGGTGCATGAATTCCGTCACAGACAAAATAAAGCTGTCGCCGAATTTCTCCGACGACAGCGAGCAATTGAGTTAACAGGGAAGTTTTATTTACCGATCGGCAAACGACTCAATTGTTTGATATGCTGAAGATCGCTATAATCATATTGATATATCCCGTCGGAGGCTATCATCATCAGCACGTTATTGAATGGGATTACATCTAATCCGTCCAACTCTTTGAAATGAGCAAGGATGTTATCCGGATGCATAATGGTGAGCGGGTCTTTGGTGCTAAAGACGCGTAACCCATCGTCACAGACAAACAACGTCTCCCCATCTATACCCAGCCCTTTCGGACTTTTCATGTTGTAAGTGACCATATGTTTGGGCTTTTTCACATCGCTCACATCCACAATGATCAGCTCGTTGGCATCTTGCCCGCAGAATGTCCCCGAGCGAACCGTCACATAAGCAATGTCGTCTTCCACCACCACCGGATCACATCCAAACACGTGACTGATCATCGACTGACGCTCCGGTTTTAAAGGATCTTCCATGGAGTAAATAATCATACCCGTGGGCGTTCCCATAAACATACACTGTTTGTAACTAAAAATAGTTTCTACATTGAAGCCAATATAGAAGTCATCTCCCGCTTTCACCGGGGACTCACCGGTGAGGTCGAAGATGCCAAGCATGTTGTTCATTACCGTATAGAGATTGTCTTTATAGATGGCAAAACGCGACATGGAGCCGGCAATCCCGACCCCTGCGCCGGCCCCTTCACCAGCAGAAGCATAGAATGCACCATCCTTTTGCAGACCGCCCCAGCCCCACCAGCGCGGTTTATAATGGCGCACCAATTCTTTTTTCTCCACCGTTTTCCAGCCAATCACAATACCATTTGTCCTGTCCATCGATTTTTCGTAATCGATGCTGAATCCATTCTCCGTCGCCGGGAAAGCCTGAGGAAAAACCTCTTCCTTCCGCCCTTTGTACACCGGTTTGGCAGGATCACTGATATCGAACCAAACCAGATCAACATACGAATCGGCATAAAGGATGTTGTTGCGCACCTGCATATCGGCATTTCCCAACAATTCGATAAATGCCACATTGCGAGGATTCGACGGATCCCGGTTGTCGATCACGTGAATGCCCTCCTCAGGCTGAGAAACGTAGAGATAACCGTTAAAAAACACAATCTTGCCCTGTACTTCAATGGGTTGAGGCTCCTCAACGGCTACTGCGCTTCGGAACTCGCTTGCAGACATAAAAATCGGCTCGTTGATCGTATAGGTAACATATTCATCCACATAATCCTTACATCCGGCAAAGAGTAACAATCCGGTAACAAGAAACAAATAAGTCAACTTTTGCATAGCCATATAGATTAGTTATTTGAATTGCATTCTGACCCCCACATTCAGGCCGAATATCAGCGGGTTCTCCGTGCGAGCGCTCATGGGCTGGTTATTTCTGAAATAATAGAGCAATCGCGGCTCACCAAACAAATGCAGGTTATTTTGCAACCGGTAGCTGAATCCGGCTCCTCCCTGGGCTGAGAACTGAAGACCAGCTATGCGGTTATATACATGGGTGTGGTGCACTACATCGCCCTGACGCTCAATCTCCTGTTTGTAAATGGAGCGGATTCCTTTTTCTACGGTAGCACCACCCAATAGATAGAGATTCCAGGAGTCGTTTTGCCATATCTGGTATCTCAGGTTTACCGGTATGCCTATATAATGCTGCTGCAGTGTGCCCCGATAGACCCGCTGATCATTCCGCTTGAAACTGGAAAAAAGATACGTATAGGATAATCCGGTTTCCAGACTTACATTTTTTCCGACGGGAAAGTCGGCTGTCAAACTGATCGTAACCGGAAGATGGTGCACGATTTCGGTATAATCACCAGGTGTCAACAGGTTGTAAGCTTCACCACTTCCGGGTTCAGCATCATTGGAGAATCCCCCACCCGGAACAGGGTTATCGTAATAATATGACTCACTTCCGCCATATTCTCCAAAAGTAATATCCGGCAGGCCATTGCCGCTACCCATAGCCAACAGGAATGCATGTTGTTGCTTATCTTGTGTCTGAACAGGAGGAGTGGAATTATCATCTGCCAATAACAATGCTGCAGGATCCTCCTCCATCTCTGTAATCGCGGATTCGGTCTTTGCGTCCAGTTCATCCGGCTCCATCTCTACAGCTACTGTGGCAATATCTTCGGGTGTTGATGTTTGGAGAAGTTGTTCTGCATCGGCTGCTTTTCCCATATTGGATGAATCCTTATGGGATCCTACCGTTCCAGTT
>CAZRRC010000110.1:2434-6178 GCA_964602395.1 uncultured Proteiniphilum sp.
TCGGGATCGACGGCCATACGGTGTTCCCGCAGCTTCTTCCCCACTTCCAGGGAAAACATATCCGGTTTCTCTATATCGTCTTTATTACCTGTTTGCATTTTGGCATCTCATTATTTGTGTATCATCACACAACTGAATAACTTTCTTTTGCAACAACTGCCTTGCCCTGAAGAAGAAGGATCGCGAGGTACTCTCCGGCATCTGCAACAATGTGGCAATCTCCCGATGGCTATAACCCTCTACCGCATACAAATTAAAAATCGTTCGCAACGTATCGGGCAGTTCGCCAATACACTGCATCAACTCCTCTGCAGTGACATCTTTTAGATAGGGCGTATCGTCATAACCTCCAATCTCCACATCAATCAAAAGTTCTCTTTCCTTCAACCGGTTCCTTTTACGTATGTAATCGAGTGACGCATTGACAAAGATCTTCCTTATCCATCCGCCAAAGGATCCTTTTCCCGCGTATTGGCCTATTTCGGTATAAACCTTCAGAAACCCTTCCTGAAGCACATCTTTCGCATCTTCAGCATCGGAAACGTAACGCCTGCATAGCGCCATCATCGCGGGAGCGTACTGCTCATACACTTCCTTTCTCGCCCACAATTTACCCTGCTTGCAAGCAAGTATTAAACGATGTTCCGACATAACATTCCCTGTTTATCTTTATGACGTTCGAGCGTGTGAAAACGTTGCAGCAAATAGGCAACAATTTTTCATTTTTGTGAATCAAACAACAACGAAAAAAACAAAAGGCCATCTCATGTTGTATGATGAGAGGACCTCTTGCCTATTCTATTCAATACGGGTGGGGAACGAGCTACTCACTCCCTTTGCTGTAGTTGGGGGCTTCGCGGGTAATCATTACACCATGCGGATGACTCTCGGTATATCCGGCTGAGGTGATCCGGGTGAACTTGGCGTCGTGCAGCTTTTCGATGTTCTCGGCGCCACAATAACCCATTCCGGCACGCAAACCGCCCACCATCTGGTAAATAACTTCCTGGAGTGTCCCTTTAAAAGGTACCCGTGCTTCAATACCTTCCGGTACCAGTTTTTTGATGTCATCTTCCACATCCTGGAAATAACGGTCTTTAGACCCCTGTTGCATAGCCGAAAGAGAACCCATACCCCGGTAAGATTTGAATTTGCGACCATTGAAAATGATGGTCTCTCCCGGTGACTCTTCGGTACCTGCAAGCAAGGAACCCATCATCACCGATGAAGCACCAGCTGCCAACGCTTTCACAATATCACCGGAATAACGGAGGCCACCATCGGCAATCAATGGTACACCTGTACCTTTCAATGCACTGGCCACATCATATATGGCAGACAACTGCGGTACACCCACTCCAGCAATGATGCGGGTGGTGCATATGGAACCGGGACCAATTCCCACCTTCACGGCATCGGCACCGGCATCTGCCAGAAAGCGGGCAGCATCACCTGTAGCGACGTTGCCAACAACCACGTCAATGGAGGGAAATGTTTTCTTAATTAGCTGCAGCATGTCCGCCACACCCTTCGAGTGACCATGTGCTGTATCAATGACAATGGCATCCACCCCTGCATCTATCAGGGCAGAAGCCCGTTCAATAGAATCGTGTGTAACACCTATACCGGCGGCCACACGCAGACGGCCCTGTTCATCCTTGCAGGCGAAGGGTTTATCCTTTGCCTTCGTAATATCTTTGTAGGTGATTAATCCCACCAATTTATAGTCGGAATCCACCACAGGCAGCTTCTCAATCTTGTACTGTTGAAGTATTTCGGCCGCATCTTCCAGGTTGGCCGACTGACGGGTTGTCACCAGATTATCTTTCGTCATTACCTCTCCAATGCGCTTATCCATCGACTTCTCAAAGCGGAGATCACGATTGGTCACGATACCGACCAACGTATTATCTTCCCCTACAACTGGTATACCCCCGATTTTGAACTCCGCCATCATGGCCAGGGCTACGGCTACGGTTTTATCGGGTGTGATGCTGATGGGATTCAGGATCATGCCGTTTTCGGCACGTTTCACTGCACGTACCTGTTTGGCCTGTTCCTCAATACTCATATTCTTGTGAATCACGCCTATGCCTCCCTCTCGAGCTATGGCAATAGCCATCGTTGTCTCGGTAACCGTATCCATGGCAGCCGAAACCATTGGAATATTAAGCGTTATGTTTCTGGAAAACCGGGTGGTGAGATGTACGTTCCTTGGAAGAACCTGAGAATAGGCCGGAACTAACAGAAGGTCGTCGAATGTCAACCCCTCCATGATGATTTTATCTGCAATAAATGACATAAATGAACTCCTTTATTTTTTATTGCATGCAAAAGTAGGCATTTTTTACCGATAATGCGCTGAAAGTAATGTTAATTTTATTATTTTGAGGAGTATACTCCTGCCGTGACTGTCCATGCGTAGCAAGCGATAAAATATTTCTATATATCATTGTCTACCTTATGGTTCTCTTTCCAGTTTCAAAACAATTACCTTTGAAAACAAATTGAGTTTTATATTAAACATTTTCAAGTTATGTCAGTATTAGTTGGAAAAAGAGCACCTTCTTTTTGGGCTCCCGCCGTTGTGAACGGCAATGAAATAGTAGATGGTTTTTCACTCGATGATTATCTGGGGAAAAAATATGTCTTATTTTTCTTTTATCCTGCAGACTTCACCTTTGTCTGCCCTACCGAATTGCATGCCTTTCAGCAGAAACTGAAGGAGTTTGAAAATAGAGATACAGTGGTGGTGGCCGCTTCCACCGACTCCGCCGTATCTCACTGGAAGTGGTTACAAACTCCTAAAAATGAAGGAGGAATCCAGGGTGTTACCTACCCCATTGTGGCCGATCATGCAATGACCATTTCCATGGCATACGACGTGTTGGCCGGTGAGTACAAAGCCAATGATTCGGGCAATCCCGTTTTTGAAGGTTCTCCCGAAGCTTACCGCGGCTTATTCCTTATCGACAAGGAGGGTATTGTACGCCACCAGGTGATAAACGACATGCCATTGGGAAGGAGTGTGGAAGAAGCGCTGCGCGTGATCGATGCACTGCAGTTTACCGAAGAGCATGGGGAAGTATGTCCTGCCGATTGGCACAAAGGGGATAAAGGGCTTTCTGCTACACAGGAAGGCATCGCCGATTTCTTGTCGGAAGAATAATTCATCTTTCCTTGAACATCTCACTCATTTTTTCAAGGAGGGAGAGTAAGCAAACAAGAGAACAGGTTCTTCCTGATCACATTAACAGAAGATTGAAAGCAAAATGCTTTTAATCTTCTGTTTTTTTGATTATCATTGCAACATATTCACCCCAAAGTATGTTATGCCATGAAGAGATTATTCTTATTGATGCTCACCCTGACAGCAACCGTCGGCATCACTCTGTATGCACAGCAGACCGGATTATCAACAGAGCAGACCTACACCTACGACAAATTTGAATACCATTTACCCCCCGACTGGGCTTTCAGCGAGGAGGGCACAAACAAAGATTTCCTCACATTCACTTATGAGCCGGGCGGACGTCGCGAGTATGTCGTGCGTATCCGCCTTAAATCAACACTGGTACCCGGGAAATTTTTTCTAAAGACATACCACGAATCACTCACCGAGATCCAGAATGACAAGAAGGATTATGTGGACCATGTGGAACAACCCAGCAGCTACTACACACTGGGGCAGGAGAATTGTTGGATGCTCTCATATGTGGCACCCGCCTTCGACCACCGCGGTTT
>CAZRRC010000111.1:0-6129 GCA_964602395.1 uncultured Proteiniphilum sp.
TTTTTACCTGATTTGGTAGTCACAAGGATTACTCCGTTGGATCCTCTTGAACCATAAATAGATGTTGCAGCCGCATCTTTTAGAACCTGAATCGACTCTATATCAGAAGGGTTGATCATCGACATCACATTCTGGGATGATTCTCCATCAAAATCAGACCCCATGTTTGTACTGACAATGGGAATGCCATCCACAATCCAAAGAGGATCAGTTCCCGAAGAGATAGAACTTACACCACGCACCTTAATTTGTACAGGTGCACCCGGTATACCTGATTCATTGGAAACCATCAATCCCGGTGCAAGACCTTGTAGAGCAGCGTCAAATGATCCGGCTCCAGTGGCCTTGATCAGGTCTTCACTATTGATAGTCGAAATTGATCCAATCACGTCTCTTTTCTTTTGTGATCCATAACCTACGACGATTACTTCTTCCAGTAGCTCCATGTCGGCTTCAAGAACGACGTTGATATTGTTCTTTCCTAACGTGCTTACTTCCTGCAATTTCATTCCCACATATGAGACATGGAGCACCGCATCATCAGCAATGTTCGTCAAATAGAAATTACCGTCAATATCTGTGACCGTACCTCGTGAAGGATTGTCTTTTACAACAATTGTAGCACCAATAATGGGCTCACCTTGTTGGTCGGTGACGTTGCCTGTCACATTTTTCCGGGTCTGTTGGGCCGTTGCCTGTATTTTAGAAATAACAATATGTTTTTCGCGTACCACGTACGTACAACCTGTTCCTTGCAGTAAGGCGGTCATAATTTCGGATAATGATCCATCTTTTCGAGGTATGGATGCTGTTTTGTTTACATCGATAATTTCACGGTTATAGTCGACCGACTTGCCGGTCTGCCTCTCTATTTCAGTAAAAGCCATTCTGAGAGTCAGACGGGAGTTAGATAAGGAAACCTGTTGTGCCTGTGAGATTTGTGTCTGAAAAAGGAAAAAGGTAATGAACAAAAAGAGAAACCGGTTCAGATAATTTTTTCTCAATCTGTTTTTTATTAGATATATTTTCATAATTTCGTGAATTGATAGTTAGTACTTTAAGCAATAATCTCTGTCTTCATTTCATGGATATTAATTGTTGTGGTATGTAACGATTTCAAACCGGGAAGCTTTTTCGAGACACAGGCTTCCCGGCTCTTTTTTTCATGGGCAAGCTCTCCTCTCTTATCTTATATCAATGGTGTTGTCTTTAATTGTCCATTTTAATCCGGGATTCAATGTCTCCAAAATAGTTAATACCTGCCGGACGTTCTCATAAGGCGTATATTTGACAGAAAAACGCCCCCCGCCATACTTCCTTATATCATAATTAACCGTCACATTGAAACGACGCTCAATGGTGTGAATAATCTCCTCGAAAGAAGCTTCTTCAAACACAAGGTATCCTTCTTTCCACTTGGAGACGAGTTCCGCATCAATTCGCAACTTTGATATTTTCCCTTGGCGATGATCGTAAACAAACTGCTCGTTGGGACTGATTACTTCCGATACGCTCACTTTCCCGGCAACATCCACTCTTACCGATCCTTCTTCCAAGGTAACTGCCATAGTACCCAGATCCACGTATGACTTCACATTAAATGTTGTTCCCAGTGCCTCTACTTCCATATATTGGGTTTTCACGATAAAAGGCCTTTTGGGGTCTTTTTCAACCCGGAAAGTGGCTTCTCCATTCAGAAACAAACGCCGTGTCGATCCCGAAAAGTCACCGGGGTACAGTAACATGGAGCCGGCATTCAGCCATACTTCAGATCCGTCGGGCAAAAATATCTGCTTTATTTTTCCGTCAGGAACAATGTGTTCCACTATTTCTGTCTTTGGTGCGGCCGGCACCGAAGAACCTGATTGATTATTCATCAGCCAATAGGCAAACAATCCACCTATAACCGGCAACAGTAGTATGGAAGCAATGCGAAGCAACCTTCGGGATAATGGCAGTTTTACCGCTTTCTTGTCCTTCCCGATCCTTTTATTCATCTCGTCCAAGGCCAATAGGGTAAGGGCGTTCGCTTCAGCCGCTTCTCGTTCCCACAGTTCTTCCAGTATCTCGTCCTTTACCTCGCTGTCTTCTTTACGTGTAAACCATTGTTGAAATTTAAGAATGGATTCTTTGGGAAAATCATTCTCAAAAAAACGGGTTATCAATATGTGGATATGGTACTTATTCATTGTATATAATAGCTATTCTTCACTCCGCTGGTTAAAGATTATTAATCTATGTGCTTTATATTAGGGTAGACAGGAAAACGGAGAGGAACGCACAAGCCAAAGTGCATTTTTTTTAAAGGAGTAAAAAAGAAACATGTTGAAGCGCTTTCCTCAAATCACTCAAAGCATTGGAAATATGGTTCTCTACCGTGCGCTTGTTGATATTTAGGAGGGAAGCTATCTCATCGCTCGAAAAACCTTCTTTGCGGCTCATCTTAAATATTCGCTGTCGCTGTTCCGGCATTTGAGAGATTACCAAGTCGATTAATAAAGAAAGGTCTTTGGCAAACATATCCTGCTCCGGCTCATATATGTCCGACCGGTCCAACTGACTAAGGGCGTATTTCTCCTTTACAAGATTATGTTCGTAGTGATTATAGATCATGTGCCTTGCCACGGTAAACAGATAAGCTTTATACGATTTGACTTCCCTCATCATTTCACGGTTCGCCCACACTTTATAGAATACCTCCTGCGTCATATCATACGCCTCCTCTTCATTTTTTATAAAACCACATAAAAAATGATAAATTTTAGGGTGATATGCAAGGAATAATAATTCGTATGACCGGTGGTCCCCTTCAGAAAGATTTATCAGGCATTCTATTTCAAGTTGTTTGTCCAATGCAAAATTATTTTACATGTAAAAAGAAATTTCCCCTTCGGGAATGGATCTCATAGATTATTATCGGGATATCAAAACAGGACTATTCCGTTAAACGAGTGCAAAGCCAACCTTCAGTGAACGTATTCCTTAAGCAAGAGCAGAAACCAAGTTTACCTGGATTATGCCATTGCGAGAATTAGCAATCGAGGAGCAAAGGCGACTCAATTGAAAATCGGGATGTGAATACGGCTCAGAACGATTAATTTTAATGCACTATTTTGTTCAGCAAGAGTAAAGCGAACTTGTTTGCTTTACCGAGCGTAAAAATAGTCTGATAAAATCGAACATATTTTCACAAAGATGCAAAAAAATTATGAAAAAAATGCTTACACATGATTTTGTATTTCAACTCCTTTAATTAATTTGATTATCGTTTGAAAACAGGTTCGTTTTCCTCCTATCCGACCACTTCAGGCTTTCGTCCAAGCGGTCATCCTGTGTGGCGAATGCCCCGCTCTTTTAGATAAGATCTATTGTCCCCAATCATTTCCTTGGTCATAATTGCGTCAGAGACGCTGATCTTCTCTCATATGACCGATTACCACGAGGCAGACGAGATAAGATGATTGCGTAATCCTGGGAAATGCTTTAAATGAGAGGGTGTATCTGTTTTTTGATATTCCAGCCTCTAACAACCAATTTCTTTTTTAGAGGTAACTTATTTTTGTTTGTCTCTATTGTAATAGTTTTTTTCTCTCCGGGAATTAAGGAGAAAAAATTATCGCTGTAAAAAGAGGGACGGATAGGTTTGTTGTTGTCATCCAGAAATTGAAGTTGTGTAAAAAAGGCAATGACACCGGATCTATTGATAACATCTATTTCCACAAAATAACGATCGTTTACTTCACGCGTTGTGTAGTTTACCTTGAGTTTTGTCTGCTTCATTTTGGACAGATCTTGAAAACCTGCAGTTGTGGGTCCCGTCAACGTGTTCTTCCCTTCGTATTTACTATTGGAACGCCAATAGAAATTGCTCCCCACTTCCTTTCCCCTGTCATCCAACAATCTTAACTTGATGAAATGTACATTGGATATACCGGAAGGGAAGTCGATCCTGAAAACATCCTCGCAAACACCATCTTCAGGGAGGTTCACAACAGCCTCCTTCGACAGCACTTTTTTAGAATTCAGGTCATAAACATCTGCCGTGACTTTATAATTTGTAAAAGTGCGATAATAATCATTTACCACCGAGACGCTGTTCTTAAGAAAATCGAACTGGGGGTGCAAAGGCTCGCAGGCATTCTGAGCGGCATATAATGCTGCGGTAGGCTCCAGGGACCAATCCCACATACGGGCACAAACCTGACGAATGGGAGGATTATGATACCAGAACAGGAAACCGGACGCATAGCGATCACCGTAATTCAATTTATTATAATTCCATACTTCCCAAATACTTTTATAATTGAATGCACCTACCAATTGTCCTTTTTTTGCAAAGTCGTCAATATTGTCTGACTTTCCGTATTCATTAACCATATCGGTATACAATGAGGTCATCAGGTGAAAACCATTCCCGTCGGAATAATCCCAAACCTCCTTGTTGATAGGCCATAGATCCTTCTCATCCATCATTTCACGCAGGCATTCCACTGTAGGTAAACTGGGTGCCCCATATTCCGGATTAAATCCATCGATACGGCTTCCCCTGTCTGAAGCTGTATTTTCATAATGACGCATGATATTTACCTGCTTATACGGACTTCCGTCATGCACTCCGCAACACTCCGACTGCATCTGATAACCCCTTGTTCCGTCCAATTGTTGAATCAATCTTTCTGTTTCACTCATTTCCGTTGACTCATTGGATGATACGTAATAGGCCAGAGATGGGTGATTGCGGATACGTTTCACCGTCGAAGCCACGTT
Organism: uncultured Proteiniphilum sp.; assembly: GCA_964602395.1. Taxonomy (GTDB): domain Bacteria; phylum Bacteroidota; class Bacteroidia; order Bacteroidales; family Dysgonomonadaceae; genus Proteiniphilum. The sequence goes on from CAZRRC010000111.1 coordinate 4,768, forward strand.
GCTATAATAAATGTTCTCATCCGAAGGCTGTTTTGTATCTCCGGTCATCCAGAACTCGGTCCATACCATAATACCCAGTTCATCACACAACTGGAAAAAATAATCTGATTCGGTAATACCTCCTCCCCAGAAACGGATCAAATTGATGCCTGCTTGTGCCGTATAGCGTAACTCTGCATAGGTTCGTTCATTTGAGTTACGAAGCATATTTTCCGGAAGCCAATTGGTTCCCTTGATGAAAACAGGTTTCCCGTTCACATGAAAAGTTCGTGACCGGTCAGGCGTATCGGTAGTGGATGTGATCTCCCGTATTCCGAAACGGGTAGAAAGGGAATCCAGCACGTTACCCGATTTGTTATCCTTTACTCTCAGGGTAAGATGATAGAGCTCCTGATTGCCTTTGTTGATGGGCCACCATAAACGGGGATTGTTGATGACAAGCTGGGGATATTCTTCGGGAGTAAATAAAATTTCTTTCTGTTGTCCCCTGATTAAGCGAACCTGTTTTTCAAAAGTTATGTTCCCCTCTTCTATTGTACCTTCAATGGTCAGTTCGTGCGTCGTCCAGTTGGAATTGGGGTTGATCACTTCCACTGAAATGGTTTGCCTTGATTGATCATATCCGGGTTTCGACAGATCGGACTTTATAAACGGGTGACGTAATGTTACATTTCCCGTGGTATAGATGGAAATATCTTTCCATATACCTGTATTGCGGTCCCTGATTCCATCCAGGAAAGTGAAGTCCCATCCCACGGTCATCAGTTGTGTTATATTTTTCCCTATTTCTCCGTTTCCTCCATTCTGAAACTCATCGTTCAACGCCCCGATCGCTTTCCGGCCCTTTGGTTTTACTGTACCGGGTACATCTACAGGGTATACTTTTACAGCCAATATATTTGACTTGCCGAGATGGATATAATCGGTTATATCGATATGATCCTGATAGAACATGCCGGCAATATTGCCCACCATATTCCCATTCAACCACACTTCTGCACGATAATTGATACCATCGACCTGTAACCATGTTTTCTTACCTTTGTAGCTCTGGGAAGGGGTCTCAAACTCGGTCCTGAACCAGTAAGTATAAAAATCACGACCTGTGTGGTAAAGATCGGGAATCAGGTTCGACTCCAGTTTATTATTCAACCCATAATAAGGCTCCGGGTACACTCCATTATACACCAACGAGTTGAGTACTGTTCCTGGAACAATGGCCGGCATCCAGTCGTCCGTAGACATTTTGGAGGTAGAAACATCCTCCGTTTTTACCTTCAAATCGTCTGCTTTTTTCATTTTCCAGGTAAACTGGCCTTTATGCCCATCATGTGAGGAGAGCACGGCATTATATGCCCGTTC
>CAZRRC010000112.1:0-6008 GCA_964602395.1 uncultured Proteiniphilum sp.
AGGAAGCAGGACTGTTTATCTCGACGGAGAAGCCTATTTTGAAGTGAGCAAGGATGAAAATAAACCCTTTATTGTAAAAACTACACAAGCTGATATTCACGTAACTGGGACATCTTTTAACGTGGAGGCATATAGCAAACACAAAAGTTTTGAAACGAGCCTTTTTGAGGGGGGGGTAGAGATTTACAAAAATGACAGCATGCTTGCTTCATTGTATCCCAATCAGGATGTCACACTTGTAAACGGACAATGGTTGATCTCAGACATAACCAATACCGATAAATACCTCTGGAGACATGGTCTGATTGCATTTAACAGCGAAAAACTGGAAGAGATTCTGCAGACACTCGAAAAATATTTTGATACGCAAATTCAAATCAATACGAATCAACTATCTCAGTATACCTATACCGGAAAATTCCGTCAAGCAGATGGAGTGGATTACGCATTGAGAGTATTGCAGAAAAGCATTCACTTCAATTATCAGAGAGACGAAGAGACAGGAATCATTTATATCAAGTAATGAACCACTAAAAAAAATGCCTATGGAATAATCTAAACAACGATGAGAAATCAAATCGGCAGGTGCTGTAACACCCGCCGACCAATTGTTTTCGTCAACACAAGCAAGAATTAATTCGAAGTATTAACTAAAAAACAATTACAAATGTATGAAGAAAAACAACACGTTGGGTAATAATTTAACCTCAAAAGTACCCAATAAACATTTATTATTGATTATGCGAACGACTCTTATTCTTTTATTTACATGTGTCTTTTGCACAATGGCTGAAACTGGTTTTACACAAAATGCCAGAGTAACCATCAACAAGCGAAATGCAACGATTAAGGAAGTAATCAATGAGATTGAAAAGCAATCAGATTATTTGTTTATTTATAACAACAGAGTAAATACAAACGAAAAAGTTACCATTAGAGCCAGGCAAAAAGCAGTCTCCGAGGTATTGAATTCAATTTTAAAAAAGAAAGATATGGATTATACCATGGAAGGAAATCATATCATTCTTTCTACCATTGAAAAATCGGATCAGACAAATCAGGAAATGCTTGCTTTAACTTCACAACAACAAAAGAAACATTTGTCAGGAACAGTTGTGGACGTAAACGGCACTCCTGTAATCGGTGCAAATATCGTAGAAGTAGGTACTGCAAACGGAACGGTGACTGACTCAAATGGCCGTTTTTTAATACAGGTTGCGGAAAATGCTATCATCAGGATCTCTTATATAGGTTATCTGGATCAGGAAATTAGCACGACAGGAAAAAACAATGTCAATGTATCTTTAATAGAAGATATGCAGGCACTCGATGAACTGGTGGTAGTGGGTTACGGTGTACAGAAGAAAAGACTGGTTACCGGTGCCAATGTGTCGGTAGGAGGTGAAACACTGCAAAGCCAGCACTCTGTCAATGCGCTGGAAGCGATGCAGGCCTATGCACCTGGCGTGAACATCACCCAGGCTTCCGGAATGCCGGGAGAGGGATTCCAGGTGAACATCCGTGGACTGGGTACCATTGGAAACTCGGCCCCTCTCTACGTGATCGACGGTGTAGCAGGTGGGGATATCAACACCTTGAATCCTTCAGATATCGAGTCGATTGACGTATTGAAAGATGCTGCCTCTGCTGCAATTTACGGAGCACGTGCCGCCAACGGTGTGATTCTGGTCACCACCAAAAGTGGTCGAAAAGGTAGAATCGAAGTGTCCTACGACGGTTACTATGGGGTTCAGAATGTTTCTAAGATGCCCGACCTGCTGAATGCCAAACAATATATGGAGATCTACAACGAAGAACGTGTGATCGCACAGAATAATCCTGCGGCTGCAATTGACTTCTCTGCCAAGATCCCGGCACTCTATCAGAAAATCATGAGCGGGCAATGGAATGGCACCGATTGGATGGAAGAGATCCGCAATAAAATGCACCGATTCAAAATCATGCGATCAACCTTTCCGGCGGTTCGGACCAGTCGCTCTTCTCTCTGGGATTCTCCTACACCTCACAGGAAGGTATCCTAGGAAAGCCGGTTGAGCCACATAGCGACCGCTATACGGTACGTTTAAACAGCGACCATGTGATCTACAAGAAAAACAGCCTTGATGTGATCAAGGTGGGTGAAACTCTCAACTACAGCTTCCGTCAACGTTCCGGTATCGCCATCGGCGGTATGTATTACAACGATATCCGCAACATGCTAACCGGTAGTCCGCTGGTTCCGGCTTACAACGACAAAGGTGAATTTTATGCCAGGGCTGATGTGAAGGCATCCGGCATTGAAGGGCTCTCCTCACGTCTTTTCAATCCGCTGGCCCAGATGGCACTCAACAGGGGAATGAACGAGACACAGAACTACAACATCAACAGCAATGCCTACCTGGAGATCCAGCCAATCAAGGATCTGGTTTTCAGAAGCAGTTTCGGCTACCGGATGTTTGCCGATGCATACAGAAGTTATCAGCCCGCCTATGACCTGGCAGGTGATGCAACCCTCAGTCCCGGACGAATTATTCAGTCGGGAGGTAGTGGGTACACATGGACCCTTGATAACACGATCAACTATAAGTTGAAGAAAGATGATCATAACTTAGACATTCTGGTGGGTCAATCAGTAGAAAAAATTGGCTACGGGATGAATATGAATATCACCAATGCCTATCCAACGTTCGTGGGATTCGAGCATGCTTATCTCAGTAACACAGACGGCATAACCTCTGGCGTGACCAGTATCGCCGGTGGACCACATAAACAGGAAGCTCTTGCCTCCTTCTTCGGTAGGGTAAACTACGACTACCGTGAGAAGTATATGCTGACACTGGTGATGCGTGCCGATGGCTCCTCCAACTTTGCCAAGGGCAACCAATGGGGCTATTTTCCATCTATCTCTGCCGGTTGGGTGTTGAGTGAAGAGGCATTCCTGGCAGACAATGTGGTGCTGAACTTCCTGAAGTTGCGAGCCAGTTGGGGACAAAACGGAAATCATGACATCGATCCTTTCCAATACATGAGTCTGATTGCATTCAACCCCCAGAACAATTACCGGTTCGGTAGCGATCGCAATAAGATGCAACTGGGCGGTTACCCCTCCATCCTCCCCAATCTCGATGTGGCATGGGAGACCTCAGAACAGCTCAACCTAGGATTTGATGCTAACTTCTTCAATTCTAGACTACAGACCTCGTTCGACTACTACACCAAGACCACGCGCGACTGGCTGTTGCGACAACCAGTAGCCGACGTACAGGGACCACAAGGAGCCTATGTCAATGCCGGTGACATCCAAAACAAAGGATTCGAGTTGGGACTGAAATGGAACGACAATATCGGCGCTCTCAACTACGGAGCACATTTCAATCTCACGCGCAATGAGAACAAGGTTACCCGCATGGGTGACAACAGTGGTTTCATTGAGAGCAATCCCAATGTCATCTCACAGGGCACCGATCCAGTTTGGCGCGTACAGGTAAATTACCCGGTTGGATACTTCTATGGGTACAAGACCGAAGGTGTCTTCCAAAATACGCAGCAAATCAGCAATTGGAGTAAAGGATTCTTGCAGACAGACCCTCAACCGGGAGATCTGATTTTCTCCGATACCAATGGTGACAACAAGGTAACACCAGAAGACAAGACACTGATTGGCAATCCTCATCCCAAGTTCCGCACAGGCTTCGGCATCAACCTTGGGTACAAAGGCTTTGACTTTGCCATCACCGGGAAAGGTGCATTTGGCCATCAGATTCTGAAATCCTACCGTTCACATGCCGACAATGAGTTCCACAACTACACCACCGAGATCCTGGGACGCTGGACCGGTGAAGGGACCTCCAACAAACTGCCACGTCTGACTGCTGGTAACGGTGTTAACCGTATGACTGTTTCTGACCTTTATATTGAGGATGGAGACTTTGTAAGAATTCAGGATATCACGCTCGGATATGACTTCAAGAAGCTTTTCCCAAATATGCCTTTCGGACAGGCTCGATTCTATGTTACCGGCCGCAATCTATTCACATTCACCAACTACTCAGGCATGGATCCTGAAGTCGGTTACGGTGATGCGCAGCCGTTTGTATCGGGTATTGATCTTGGATTTTACCCATCCCCATCGAGTATACTTGTAGGAGTCAACCTGAAATTTTAAACATCCAGATGATTATGAAAAAAATAATTTATATTATCCTATTCGCACTGATCTTTTCCGGTTGCGACGATTTCTTGAGTTACAGTCCGCTAACCGATAAGACTTCTGCCAATTTCCCTAGTACAAGTGATGAGGTGGCACAGATGATGGCAGGTATCTACACCACCATGAACAATGAACATCAACTCACCGACATGAGTTACCTCTTTGTATGTGAAGTTGCTAGTGACGAGAAACTGGGTGGAGGTGGCGTAAACGACGTAAAGGCACAGGCGTACGAAGCCTTTATGTATTCCGATCCCGACATGCTTAGCCACAACTGGGAAACCACTTATGAGGGTATTCACCGTGCCAATTTTGCTATAGAGAAACTAGACGTGCTCGCAGAAGGTATTATCTCAGAGGATGATAAGAATCAGAACAAAGGAGAAGCTCTCTTCATGCGTGCATTTTTCTACCACCGCCTTGCCACTCTATATGGAAGTGTGCCCTTGAAAATCACCACAGAAATGGCTGATTTGGGAGGAGCATCTACCGAAGAGATCTTTGGACAAATTGCATCCGATCTGAAAGCTGCAATCAGCCTGTTGCCTAACAAACCCTATTCCGCCACCACTGAAGGACATGTTACCCGCTGGGCTGCACAGGCAATGATGGCAAGGGTATGGCTGTTTTACACCGGTTTTTATCAGAAACCCGATCTACCACTAGCAGATGGGGGAAGTGTGTCTAAACAGGAAGTTATCACCATGTTGGGTGAATGTATCAATAGCAGCGGTCATACCCTGGTGGGTGATTTCCACGAATTGTGGCCCTATACCAATGAACTGACCATTCAGGACTACCCCTACATTCAAAACTATATGGCCAAAACTGGCAAGACATTGAAATATGCCAGTGACAATGGTGCTCGCAACCCAGAGACACTTTTTGCGCTGCAGTTCTCTAACTTTGCAGACTGGGATGTGCGCAGGGGTTATGCCAACCAGTACCAACTCTACTTCGCACTGCGTGGACTGCAATCACTGGCCAACACCTATCCTTTTGCAGGTGGCTGGGGCCAGGGCAACTCGATTCCGAAGGTAGTCGTGGATCAATGGCTGGCAGATGAGCCGAATGACCCAAGACTCTGGGCCTCAGTGCTAGATATAGCTACCGAACTGCCCAACTACGCCAAGGGACAATGGGACTTTGTGATGGAAAGCAACTACTGGGGAAAGAAATACAATGGTATTTCTGCCCGTGAAGGCAACAAGTATTACAACGACTACAGCGTGGTTATGTACGGCAATAAGGACAATCAACAGCTCTCACACGGAGACGATCTGATATTCATCCGCTTTGCCGATGTCCTGCTAATGATGTCTGAGCTGACTGAAGATGCACAATACATGAACCGTGTACGCGATCGTGCAGGGCTCGATGACAAACCCTATTCACTGGAGAACATCCAGAAGGAACGCCGCTATGAGTTGGCTTTCGAAGGTCTCCGCTGGAACGACATGCGCCGCTGGGGTGCTTCCTATGCCAAGAGTGCCCTAGAATCGCAGATTGGTGCTCCAATCTATAACTTCGGCAATCCAGCTGTATACAATGGTGTCATCAAAAACATGAATTACAGTTCACGGTATGACGAAACCAAGGGGTTCTTCCCCATTCCGCAATCACAAATAAATCTCTCCAATGGCATGCTGGAACAGGTTGCAGGCTATGGTGACGGCAAGGGACTCTATCCCGGATTTAGCAATTAAAACGTTTCTTTTCATTTTGTTTTCACATTTCTGATTTGAGAAGAGGGTTTTTCACCATATGAATTTCCCTCTTTTCTTTTGTTTATCTACTA
>CAZRRC010000113.1:0-5946 GCA_964602395.1 uncultured Proteiniphilum sp.
GCCAGAATTTTACGACCTCATCCGTTGTTTCATCATCGGTCTCTTCATAGCCTTCGCGCATATCCGGCGGCGAGATAACAACCTCGGAACTGACAATGCTAATTTCATTCAGGTACGCATTGTACTTGAGCGCAGAGGCTTTATTCGGGGCCACCAACTGAGCCTTGAATCCTGTTCCCTGCCAGTTGGAGCGGAAGTGTTCGCTGATGTCAAAAGCGCGCATATAGATGACCTGATCGGCCTTATTCAGCATTTCCGCTCGTGCATATTTCCGTTTCAGGTCCGCCTGCTGTTCCTTGGTCAACCCTTGTGTGTGCCTTTCAAACCACAAATCCACAGCTTCTCTGTTCTGTGTCATCTCTACATGACGACCTTCATACAGAAGAGGAACGACGGCACCGTCTTCAACCGCTTGAGTAATTGAATAGTGGGGTTCCACTAGCTCTCCGAATTTGGTGAAGTTATTTTTTTCCTTCTTTAATAGTGGAGTGCCGGTAAAACCTAAGTAACAGGCACGGGGAAACATCTGTCTCATCCGGGCGGAAAAGGAACCGAACTGGGTACGGTGGCTCTCATCCACCAGAATGAAAATATCGGGCGATTCATCCTGATATTTCTTTACCGCGTAAGCCTTATCGAACTTGTGAATGAGGGTTGTGATAATTCCTGACTTCTTTTCAGCGACCAATTCCAACAGGTTTCTGCCTGATGTTGCCCGGTTTGCTTCAAGGCCACAGGCGGCAAAGGTATTCCCCAGCTGCTTGTCGAGGTCGTCACGGTCTGTCACAAGAACAATTCGTGGATTCAAAATTTCAGGATCTAAGGCCAGGTTACGGGCCAGCATCACCATGGTCAGTGACTTCCCTGATCCCTGAGTGTGCCAGATAACACCGCCTTTACGCGAATTGGTGCTATCAAAGTGCTTAACCCGGTTCAGGGTAGACTTGATAACGAAATACTGCTGATAGCGGGCAACCTTTTTGATTCCCCCGTCAAAGACCGTAAACTTCCACGCCAATTCCAGGAGCCTTTCCGGACGGCAAAGGGAGAACAGAGATTTATCCTGCTCGGTCACCAGTCTGCTGCCGGTAAACGCTTCCGGCTTAACATCAAAGGTAGAAGAAATTCTGGCGACAACATCCTCGGCAAGTGGTTCGTTGACGACTGCTGCCAGTTTTTCAAACTCGCGCTCGCCGTTATCCATCTGTGGCTCTTTCCATACACCCCAGAATTTTGCAGCGGTTCCCGTTGTTGCATACATGGCGCTGTTTTTATTCAGAGCCAGCACCATCTGGCTGTAGATGAAGAGTTTCGGGATATAGTCATCATTCTGATTTCTAATTGACTGCGAAACGGCTTGTTCCACTTCAATCTGCGGCGCTTTACACTCAATCACGCAAAACGGAATACCATTAACAAAAAGAACGATATCCGGACGAGCGGTCTCTGTACTTCTGGAACGTTCAACACTGTATTCGACCGCCACATGAAACTTGTTGCGACCGGGATTACGCCAGTCGATATAGTTCATGTTGAAGCTTTTTGAGTCGCCCTCAATGGTCTGCTCCATGGCCGTCCCGAGCGTAATCAGATCATAAATGGCCTCGTTGGTCTTCAGCAGGCCGTCATATTTGATGTTTTTCAGCTTCTGGATGGCTGACTGACCATTCTCCTCGCTGAAGAGATACTCACTGCCTTTGTATCGAATGCGGTTTATCTCTTTGAGCTGGTTGCGAAGAATGCTTTCCAGCAAAACATTGGATGTTCTATCCTGCCTTTCGCGAAGTGCTTCTGCAGGTGTCAAAAATTCAAATCCCAAGCCAATCAAAAGTTGCAAAGCCGGGATTTGAGAAAGGTGCTTTTCATTTATCTGAAAGTTACTCATCATGCCCCTCCGTTTTTGTGCTCATACTGGCAGAAGCTAATGTTTTTAGCCCTTTTAGAACAAGATGCACGCACTCATCTACAAAAGGGGATTCCATTAATCGCTGATATTCGTCTGAACTAAGGCCGGAAGAACATGCCAAATCATCCACTGATATGCCTTCTAAAACGGTCTTGATTTTAGCGTAATCGGCATTCTGATTTTCTTTTTCGGCTTTTTCCTGAAGTTCAAAATACCCGGCGTTATTTGTAATCTGCCAGTGTTCGGTTATCGGTTCAGCAATAGCCTTATCTGTGATTGTTTTACAAACCTCGGCGACAACACCACCGAAAGCACCGAGTAAAAAGATTGGCTTATTTTTTTCTCTTGAAATGAGTATTTCTTCGAGAACTCCCGGCATTTTCCCGTGATAGCCCGCAAGCTTGCCCCCGGCGCATATTCGCGCATGAGATTGCTCAATAGATTTCTCTCGCATCACTGTAAGACAACGAGACCAGATATATTTGTTATCTGTGCCGCTTGGAGCTATGAAGTCAGTCTTTTCGATGTCTTTTGCAATATCATCAGGAATATCATGCTCAACAGTTTTAATGATTCCATTGTACTTGGCTCTCCAAGCAACAATTTCTGAATCTGATACATACAGAGGCCAAGCCAAATGATTCTCAACATGAATGTTATCTGTATTGAGACGGGTCTTCAATGCAATCGCCTCATCGAGTATGAATTGTGTAAATCCATCTTTGCGAAGGTCTCCGCCATAGATAACTGTTCCTGCCCTCGCAAGAAGGTGCCTTGCCAGATCCTGGGATAGTCTCTTCAGGTGATCAGCATGTAAATGGTGTTCTGAATAATTACCGACAGGATTATCAGAGATGGAAATACCTATTCTGAAACTGCTCAAAGCCCCATCTTCAGCCTTGTTCCACAATGGGGTAAACGCATCCACTTCCAAATGCGAAAGCCAGCCTGCTTCCTCGGAGTAGAGCGAAGGTTCAGGGTAACAAATTTTTTGTTTCCCACTATTTTTCAGGTCGATCACCTGACGGATTTCGGGTGGCCTTGAAATAATGGCACAGTCATTATCAATCCAATTCTGGCTTTGATAATATTCGAGTGATTTTTTCGCATGCAGGTGACGTATCGTTTCCAGAATGGTAGCAATTAGTATACGCAATATATCAGACTGACTAATCGGAGTGTCCGGTGACACATGCACACAGGGGACATTAGATCCTGCAGGAAATACCCTGTCTTCAAAATCTTGAAGACAATCAACCGCGATGATTGGCCGCTGATGTTGTTTAGCGCAAAGGATTTCTCGCTGACACCAATATCTTGAGGAATAGGCATCACTTCCTATCGCAACCAATGTGGATTCTTTAATGTGCTTAATAATTTCTTCGTCAAACTTGAAGCCCGGTGATATTTCAGTCGCATCAAAAAATCGCGACATATTGGTACTATCGATGAACTGATAAATCGATTCAGCGTGGAGGCGGCCAGTATCTCCAGCTTTTGCATGGCTTAAAAAAATCTTTATTGACGAACACTTGCCATGATCATTTTCACTAATTTCGACAAAACCGTATCTGTATATTTCATGAGCCATAGCCAGTATAGCCCGCTGCTCTTTCAAATCTCCCTGCCATTCGTAAGACCTCAGGAAATTTAGATTTTTGAGACTGCCTTCACTGCCATGACCTAATCCATTTCTATCAATGGCTATTGGAACCGCCAGAAAGGTGTCCGATAGTGACAGTTGATTAATGTATGATTTCCATGAATCACGCCCTAATGTGTTTACGCTCGTGAATACGAATACAATATCTTTTGCAGCCTGCTGTGTAGGAGAGTGTGACGGAGGTTGATTCGGGTTTTCTGAACTATAGAAAAATAGCGGTATGTTTAAGCCACGAGAAAAAGGCCGGTCTACATCACGCGCAAAGCTGGATCTGACAGCATCAAGTATCGTGCTCACGGATTCTTCATCTGCCGGGTTCCAGATGAAATGTATGGCTAAGGGTGGTTTGTATTCTGTTGTCATCAATGTGTCACCCCGCAAATTTTGCACACGCCATTGTACTTCATCATATCCTGAGAGTTCTGGATCAGATGCGCCCGGGAAGTTCGGGCCTGATATGCATCTTCAATCCAGATAGACAGTTCCTCTTTTGAACACGGATAAGATCTGTATCGCGCATAACAATCAGACTCACCTTTGGCCCAGTTTGCTTTCATGCGTGGGGGTAGGTGCGCTGAATTTCCTTGGCTTGGCAGAAGGATGCCAATCAATCCGTTTGGAGTGTATTGCCCCTGACGCAGAGAACTCTTAATCTCCCAGTCAACGTATCGTCGACTATGTGTGCAACTTCCTATTAAAACAATCGTCACGGTACTGTCACCAAGGTACTTTTCCCTTATGCGCTGCATTACATAGTCGGTGTTCGTGCTGTTGATAAAATCATCATTATCGTTGGCTCCCAGCACCTTGGGAATGAAAACGGATGAATAATCCTTGATAAAAGCATCAACCTCGTTCCGATCCCCTTTATAATGAGAGATAAAGACCTTCCTTCTATTTGTACTTGATATCATTGTTAGTCCCTCCAATGTGTTTGAGCTTCGGTTCTATTATTTGAAAAACTCTCCCGGCGGTTTGTCGGTAAACATGATTTACGTCGCTGAAATGCATCATGAATCCATTGGCGCAAATCATTTGGAGAGGTCGGCCAGGCATATATTTTAGCGAACCCGCATTCAATGTTGTCGTTCAACCGTGGAGGAATTGTATATGGGTTATAGATGCTGCCATTTTCCGTATACTTCAAAACTGATGAATTCATCCCATATGGGATTTGTGCCGAATAGGTCGGGAGCAGCAAACCCAATAATCCAGTTCTTGAATTATTCTTCGTGTCACGAATGCTCGAAGCTATTTCCCAGTCCACATGCTTTCTGCGCCAAGTTCCTTGGCCTACAAGCACAACAGTAACGGTGGCATCAGAAATAAAATCATCACGAATCAACTGACGGATGCGGTCTGTGGGTAAATATGGGTTAATATCGCCATCCCCGACTGACCTTGAAACAAATCCGTCAAACTGCTCACCCCATTGTGTCTCAAGCTGCTTTTTGTAGTAATCATCTGCGTGATGAAAACTGATAAACGTCTTGTGTTTGGGAGTTACATTGGTGTTGTAAAAATTATAAAAGCTCATCAATAACTCCTCTGGCTCAGTGATTTCATTACAGTAGATTCAAAGTTTCGGGCATTATTCACCGAAGCCGATCTTTGCGAGAAGTTCTCAAGCCCAATGCTTTTTTCCAGCAGCAGAGACTGTCTTTTGTACTCTCTTGCAAAAACATCTATATCGCTATCAGAGCGCAGCCGAGGCCACTCAAGAAGGTATTCCGGCAAGGTCTCTTGCCAGGTGTAAGCGGAACGATCCGGCAGAGGTGTAAAGCTTGATATTACCCGGGGCATTTCTCGTGCAGTGCCTATCTCAAAAGGCACCCACCATGACCCTTTTGTGTTTTCTGTGACAACAGCAAGCAATGTGTCGCATTTGCGCAGTCTGTCGACCAGTAACGGAGTGAGGCTCGATTTACCACGGTTATTTCCAAGCTCCTTATCCATATCATCGATATAACAGGTAATATCGTGGATACGGTTAAGCCGCCAAAACACCTTTTTGGCTAATTCATCGTCTCTGGTTGTATGCGATATAAATATTGGCATTGAATCACTCCTTACTTTTTATCCTTGGGAGGGCACGGGTCATTTCCGTAGCTGTTGCCAGCCCGGATCTTCCCGTTCTCGCCATGAATCTTGGTGTCCGACTTTTGATTTCGAGCAATGTTCTCCGCCTTTTCAATGGCCTGGGCCTGGGTGCGGGTGACCTTGGTCGCCTTGTTGTTACCTTCGCCCTTAACCGCCCAGCCATCGGGATGTTTTACAACGTGCTGATTTTTACCTTTAGCCATGATTACGCCTCCATGTATTGGTTAACGATTTCCGGTTTTACCCGCCATTCGCCGGTGAGCATCTTCTGCATCAG
>CAZRRC010000114.1:0-1422 GCA_964602395.1 uncultured Proteiniphilum sp.
TGCCGATTTGACCTCTATCAAACCGCAGGAAAAGAAAGTATATCAACGATTGTAACTTTGCAATGCGGCATAGTCACATCTTATAATGCCTGCGGAGTCAAACTAAACCACCACCAAATGAATCACATACTTGTATCATTTATTATACTGGCATTACTAGTTACTCCTCTTTCATACGCACAAGAAGGTGAAAGTTCTGTCTTTTTTGTCAATCGGGGTAAAAAACAAGAATGGTTATCTTTTCCATCTAAACAGGATGCATTGTATCGGATAATCAGCAATACCGCATTCGAACAGCTTGAAAACAGAAAAAACCGGCTAGCTAGTCTCAACACAAGGAGCGATTGGCAAAAATATCAGAACGAAATCAATCAAATGCTCTGTGCTTCACTATCCAAATTCAAAAAAACACCCCTCAACCCCGAAACGACCGGCATACTGGTAAGGGATGGTGTTACTATAGAGAAAATTATTTATGAGTCTCATCCCAATTTCTATGTTACGGCAAGCCTTTTTCTTCCCAGGAAGAGACAACATCCGGCACCAGCTATCATCTATTGTTCTGGCCATAGCGAATTGGGATTCAGGAGTGAAACCTACCAACATGTGATTCTCAACCTCGTGGAGAAAGGTTTTATTGTGCTTGCCTACGACCCCATAGGACAAGGGGAACGCCTGCAATATCCTGATCTGGAGACAGGAAAATCAACTATAGGAAGTTCAACACAAGAGCATTCTTATGCAGGGGTACAAACGTTACTTTCGGGATCTTCACTGTCCGATTATTTCATTTGGGATGGCATAAGAGCAGTGGATTACCTCTACACACGCGAAGAGGTGGATAGGGATCGGATCGGCATTACGGGCCGATCGGGAGGGGGTACACAAGCAGCAATGATTGCAGCATGTGACGATCGCATTCTGGCAGCCGCTCCTGAAAATTATGTAACAAATTTCAAAAGGCTTTTCCAGGCAATAGGGCCTCAGGATGCAGAACAGAATCCCTGGTTTGGGATTGCCAGAGGGATCGATCATGCTGACTTTATCCACGCCAGAGCACCAAAACCCACTCTCATCATCTCCACAACCAATGATTTTTTCAGTATACAGGGGGCAAGAGAGACATTTTATGAGGTAAAAAAGTCATACGCAGCCCTTGGAATGACAGAAAATGTGTTGATGGTGGAAAATTTTGGCGAACATGAATCCATCCTTGAAAACCGGAAGGCAATGTATGCTTTTTTTCAAAAGTTCCTAAATATGCCAGGAAACAATGAAGAGATAGAAACTGAACCTTTTCCGGCTGAGGAGCTCTGGTCCACCCAAACCGGACAGGTGAGATCTTCCAAAAAAGGAGAAACTGTTTCCAGTCTGAACAAAACCTATTTCCAAAGAAAACAAGTGCCGGATAATCAACTCCAA
>CAZRRC010000114.1:1522-5897 GCA_964602395.1 uncultured Proteiniphilum sp.
GGTTACACCGTTATTTCGGCGGACTTGCCCGGTACGGGTGAATTGAATAATCCTGACTATACAGGTGATGGCTCCATCGGACAGGTGCGTTTTAATTATCTGTTTGGTGCGAATCTTGTGGGTAAGAGCATTGCCGGAATACAAGCTGAAGCAATTGATCTGTTGATTCAGTTTATCCATACCGATACCCGGTTTAAATTGAAGAAAATCCATGCATGGGTTGAGGGAACTGCCAGTGTAGCCTTTTTGCATTACACTGCATTCAATCATCCATTCGAAAAATCTGTCTTGATAACACAATTTCCGTCAGAAAAAGAGCTCGTTGATGAAGCTATCTACGATCCCGAAGAAGCATTTTATGTGGTCCCGGGCAGCTTACCCTACTACCAACTAAGTGACCTCTTACAATTTCATCGGAAAGAGACATACAAAATCATCCCGGAATTGCATAAGGAGTTGTCTGAGAAAGCTAAAACCGAAATCATCAGCTTCCTGCAGTCAGAGATGTAAAAACCAGTAATTTGTGAATATAATAATCCAGCAAAATGAAAAAGATAATCGTTGCTTTCACTCTCATCCTCTTTTCGCTTTTCGCTCTTAACGGACAAAATAAACCACTGTTGAAATTCAACTCTAATTCCAGGTTCAAAATTGTCCAGTTTACAGACATTCACTTACAATACGATTCCTATCGATCTGACAGCGTGCTTGTCATGATGAAAATGCTGATTGAGCGGGAAAAACCAGACCTGGTGATGCTTACCGGAGATGTGGTCGGTTCAGATAACAGAAAGAGGGCATGGTTAAAAGTTGCACAGGTCATGATTGATACCAAAACACCATGGGCAGCCATGTTCGGAAATCACGACGCGGAGTATGAACTTACAAAGGAGCAGACCATGGATGCTATTGTGGGATTACCATATAATCTGACTGAACCTGGCCCACAGGATATTGCCGGAGTAGGGAATTATCTGCTGCCCATACAATCATCCTCCTCATCGAGAACGGCCGCTTTGTGTTATGTGCTCGATGTTTCACAGACCAATCGCCCATCAGAAAATCATTCGGGCGTGTACCCCTGGATCGATGACAGTCAGGTAGACTGGTATAAAAAGCAGAGCGCCACATTTACGAAGCAAAATGGGGAAACGCCTCTTCCGGCATTGGCCTTCTTCCACATTCCTTTCCCTGAGTACAATGAGGTAGCGGGAAAAAGTAGCACGTTTGGCCATCAGGCCGAAGTATATCGCAGCTCTCATGATATTCGCTCGAACCTATTTAACGCCATGCAGACCTGTAAAGACGTAATGGGTGTATTTGCAGGACACCACCACAACAACAATTTTATCGGTTGCTTAAACGAAATTTGTCTGGCATTCGGCCAGACGAGCGGTCGTCAGGTTTATGGAGAGCTGGGCGCCGGGGCACGGGTTATCGTGTTGTATGAAGGAGAACGCAAATTCGATTCGTGGATCTTAAAGTTATACGATAACAGTCGCGATTTGGATATCTGGACTCCTACTCAGAGCAAGGAACAAATGTTTTTTGTCACTTATCCCGATTCATTCACTGAAAAAAGAGAGAAACCCGGCAAGATCAATATGACCACTCGCAACGGAAAGACCATGGCTTTTCGCTTATCAGGAAGTGGCACGGCAACGATTGATTGGGGCGATGGGTCGGAAAAAGAGGTTGTCATGTTGCGTAGTAAAGAATGTGTAACCATCAAACATACCTATCCGGATGCAGCAACCCGCAGCATCGCAGTAAATGGGGAGGATATCACCACACTTGACTGTAAAGATTCTGGTCTGAGTTATTTGGACATAAGTAAAAATACGGAATTGACATGGCTGGATTGCAGCGACAATCACCTCATGCATCTGGATGTAAGTAACAATACAGCTTTAATGGTCCTTTGGTGTAACAACAATCAACTGACGGAACTTAACCTTGCTAAAAACACCCTGCTTATTGAGTTATACTGTTACCACAATAACCTGACGAAGCTGGATCTCAGCAATAACAGGGCGCTGGTAAGGTTGAACAGCTCACAAAATCAGCTAACTAACTTGGATCTGCGGGAGAATGGAGAACTGAATAGATTCGATTGCTACGAAAACCGTTTGAGTTCATTGGATTTCAGTAACAACCAAAAACTAAACTATGCGGTTTGCTCCGACAATCAATTAGCGGTTGAAGAACTAAATGCGTTGTTTGCCACATTCTACAAGGGTGCAGCAGGTAAAATATTCATCGGAGGCAATCCAGGGGAAAAAGAGTGCGATCGCAGCATCGCAGAGGCCAGAGGTTGGAAGGTAAGTCTCAGATATTAAAAACATTGGATATGAAACGAGTGAAATTTTCATCATTAACCATTTTGCTATTGATTTGTTCTTTCGTTATCACGCGAGCACAGGTCAAACCAGGCGATGTCTATCCCGACTGGAAAGCGGGATATATGGATATCCACCATATCAATACCGGCAAGGGTGAGTGCGTGTTCGTACTGATGCCCGATGGAACCACGATGATGATAGACGCAGGTGAAACGGGCACGGATAAACGCAACTTCAAACCTGATAGCAGTAGGAGTTCCGGAGAGTGGATATCTCGTTACATCCTTCGCATGATGCGTCCATTGTCGGAGAAGAAGCTGGATTATATGCTCCTGACACATTTTCATGACGACCACATGGGAAATATACAACTTAGCAATAAAAAATCTGACAAAGGAGGCTATATCCTCACAGGTATTACCGAAGTGGGTGAGCTAATCTCGTTCGGGAAGATTGTAGATCGTAACTGGCCTGACTATAACTATCCCTTTCCGATGTCCGAAAACCCAAACTTGCAAAACTACATCCGTTTCGTAAACTGGCAAATTTTAAACGGCGCAAAAGCTGAACAGTTTGATGTCGGCTCCAGTCAGCAATTCAAACTACTCAGACAAGCGGATCAGTATCCCGGTTTTGAAATAAGAAACATTGCAGCCAATGGAGTAGTCTGGACAGGGGTAAACAACAATACACGCAATCACTTTCCTCCAATAGACAAACTAACAAAAGAGGAGTATCCCGAAGAAAACGCATGCAGTGCCGCCATTCGGATATCTTACGGAAAGTTCGACTATTTCAACGGTGGAGACATCGTGCATACCTATTCGCCTGGCACATGGATGGATATTGAAACGCCTGTGGGTCTGGCAACCGGCCCGCTTGATGTGTGTGAAGCCAACCATCACGGAAAAGACGCCATGGGAAAAGGGTTCATCCAGGCAGTACGTCCGCGGGTTTTTGTGATACAGGGTTTTGCCCTTAGCCATCCCGATGCCATAGCACTTCGGAATATGTTGTCACATAGTATTTATGCTGGCGAAAGAGACGTCTTTACATCCCATCTCTTTGATGCAAACAGATTGGTTTTAGGCAAAAGATTAGTTGACCAACTTAAAAGTACAGAGGGACATATTGTCATCAGAGTATATCCCGGAGGCGATGCCTATGAAATCTATATATTGGATGATTCTTCGGAAAATTTTACCATCAGGGGCATCCACGGGCCATACGAAAGCAGGTAACTAACCAGAATAAGAATAATATGAAAAAAGAATTAAAGTGCTACAGGTGGATCTATCTACTGATACCGGTCCAGCTCATTTCAGCTACGCTGGCGCTGTTACACTACGGATTTGTTTTTAAATCGGGCTCGGCCGCTGTCGCTATTTTGATTCTGCTGCTAATGTTTCTGTATCGGCAACTGCGGATAAAAGAAATGATTCCCCTTATATTGGCCTTTTCTTTCTCAATTGTTGGAGACTGGTTTTTATCACACCGTGATGGAGAAACTATCCGGTTCATTTATGGCATTGTTTTTTTCTTCTTCGCCCATACTGGGTATCTATGGTATGCCCTGCTCAAAGGAAACATGAGATGGAAATTTACAGCCATCCTGCTTACGGGCTACCTATTATTCTTCCTGCTAATGCTATATCCAAAACTCACCAACAAGGCGCTAATGTTGGCAGTGCTTGCCTATTTAATCATTTCTGTCTTCTCTCTGGGAGCTGCCGTTGGCATCACAGGAAATAAAAGATCCAGGCTAACCTTTGTGTTGGGTATATCCTTGATCCTTTTTTCCGATACAATCATTGCTTTACGAGAGTTTATCGGTTACCATTCACTCAACGAATTGATTCTACCTACCTATTACCTGTCACATATCTTCATTGCCTGTTCGGTACTGCTCCGGCAACCCGACAAAAAAATGTCGTCGACCATTGATATTTGCCTTGGTTATATCTGCAAATTTTTGTAAATTTGAGATATAAATTTCTCGTATACCTCGTGGTAATCGGTCATCTGAAAGAAGA
>CAZRRC010000115.1:0-5764 GCA_964602395.1 uncultured Proteiniphilum sp.
CATCATCGGCCAGTCCGGCGTTTTCTCGTCCGGGTGGGCCCGCTGGATCGCGGATCCCTTCATGATCCCGGGTATACCGCAGCCGGTGAAACTGGGTCTTGCAGGGGGACCGCTGATCATAGCCATCCTGCTTAGCAAATTTGGGCCCAAATATAAACTGGTGACCTACACCACGATGAGTGCTAATTTGATGTTGCGTGAAATAGGTATCGCCATTTTCCTTGCCTGCGTAGGATTGGGTGCCGGTGGAAATTTTGTGGAGACAGTCATCAACGGCGGATACACATGGATTGGCTATGGTGCCATCATCACGGTGGTTCCCTTGTTGATCATCGGTGTCATCGGGCGAAAAGCATGCAAGCTGAATTACTTTACGTTAATGGGTCTGATTGCGGGAAGCATGACCGATCCCCCGGCCTTGTCGTTTGCCAACACTACGGCAGGAAACGATATCCCCGCCGTGAGTTATGCCACTGTGTACCCGCTGACCATGTTTCTCAGGGTCATCACCGCACAGCTGTTGATTCTCATCTTTCTGTAAGACAAACGAATTCTTGCTGGTAGGGTAGGTAAATTATCGCAAACGAATGGCACTTTTATCATTTCATATCCACTACCACACTACATGGGGACAGCATGTCTGCCTGTGTGGATCGCTTCCGGAACTGGGTGAATTCGATGAATCGAAAGCCATCGTTCTTTCCAGTGAAGGAGATTATTGGTTCACAACAATCAATGTGACCAATAGTAAAACGATCCAATACTATTACTTCATTCGCGAGGAAGCAACAACTGTGCGCCGCGAGTGGGGGACATACCGTGCGCTGCACATCGCAAAGGGAAAGAAGCACTATCTTATTCAGGACCTTTGGAAAAGTAAGCCCTGGCATGCTTATCTGTACACATCGGTGTTCATGGGGACTATTTTCCGGCATGCGAAGGAGTCTTTACAGGTGAGATATTACGACCATTCGCTGTTACTGCAACTTATTTGTCCTTATGCGCATCACACCCAGGAGGTCTGTTTAGTCGGTGGTTGTGAGGCACTGGGAAACTGGAATCCAAAGTTAGCAAAGCCGTTGTCTCATATCGGAGAGGGTGATTGGCAGATTGTGCTGAATGCATTGAAACTCCCTCCGCGGTGTGAGTACAAGTTTGTGATCAGAAATAAGGCAAGCGGTGAAATAATTCATTGGGAAGATGGGGGCAACCGCGTTCTTTACGCCGAACCAGCACAACAAGATGGCGTTGTTTCCGTGGAGACTGCTTTACAATATCACTATCAATATTTTAACTACAAGGGAACAGGAACCTCCATTCCTGTTTTTTCACTGAAGAGTAAAAAAAGCTATGGTATTGGTGAATTCACCGATCTGTATAAAATGATTGACTGGGTCTCCCTCACCGGGCAACAAATGATACAATTGCTGCCGGTAAACGACACCACTTCCACACGCACCTGGCGCGACTCATATCCCTATAGCGCCATTTCCATTTACGCCCTCCATCCCATCTACCTGGGGTGTAGTCAGCTTCCATTGAAAGATGAAAAGAAAGCAGCACGTTATGCAAGAGAAGCAGCACGGTTAAACAGCCTGCCCGAGATTGACTATGAGCAGGTGTTGAAACTAAAGTCTGATTATGGACGCGATCTGTTCAGGGAGAGCGGCATGGATTACTTTTCGTCGGCCGCATATCAGGAATTTCACGAGAAGAACAATGCATGGCTGTTCGCTTATGCCTGTTATTGTTATCTGCGCGACAAAAATAACAGCTCCGATTTCAGGGAATGGGGTGAATTCAGCCGTTACGATGCGGATCGCCTGCATCGGATGATGGAAGTGTACCCGGAAGCAAAAAAAGAGATCGACTATTGGTATTTTATACAATACCTGCTTCACAAACAATTTTCGGAGGTGAAGGAATATGCACGGGAGAAGGGCGTGGCCATGAAGGGGGATATCCCCATTGGTATCAGTCGCAACAGCATCGACGCATGGACCTCTCCCGAACTGTTCAATATGGATACCCAGACAGGTGCTCCCCCCGATGATTTTTCCTATTTCGGACAAAATTGGGGCTTCCCCACCTATAATTGGCCAGCAATGGCCGAAGATGGGTATGCATGGTGGATTAGTCGCTTTCGAAAGATGTCAGATTATTTCGATGCCTATCGCATTGATCATATTCTCGGTTTTTTTCGCATCTGGGAGATACCACTCGAGGCCCGCCAGGGTTTGCTTGGTTATTTCAGCCCCGCACTGCCATACAGGTCTGAAGAAATTATCGGTGCAGGCATTCTTTTTGATGAAGAACGAATGTGTGAGCCCTTTATCCATGATCATTTTCTGCTTGACATTTTTGGCGCTTATACCGATGAAGTGAAAAATCTCTTTCTGGAGATCTCGGGGCGGCAGTTGTATAAGTTGAGAAAATTTTGTGATACGCAACTGAAAATAAGTCACTTGTTCGAAGATTTGTCGGATGAGAAAATTCGAAGGATTCACGATGGGCTGCTATCACTTTGTACAGAGGTGCTGTTTGTCAGGGACCGACAAAATAAGGAACTATTTCATCCGCGCATCACGGCGCAATATACCCATTCGTATCAATACCTTCCCGATCATGTGAAAGAGGCTTTCAATCGCCTTTACGACGATTTTTATTATCGAAGACACAATAATTTCTGGCGTGAGCAGGCCATACAGAAGCTCCCCATGCTGCTTTCCTCCACAAAGATGATGGCATGTGGTGAAGACCTGGGCATGGTGCCCGATTGTGTGCCATGGGTCATGCATGAGCTGCAAATGTTGAGTTTGGAGATAGAACGCATGCCCAAAGAGGCAAAAAACACATTCACCCATTTGGACACGCTGCCTTATCTGTCGGTTTGCACGACCTCTACCCACGACATGTCGCCCATTCGCGCGTGGTGGAACGAAAACAGGGAACTAACCCAACAATATTACAACGAGGTGTTGCATCATGAAGGTACAGCGCCGGAAACATGTAACGCACAGCTTTGCAGGGAGATACTTACCCGTCACTTGCAATCGACGGCCATGTGGGTCATCCTCCCCTGGCAGGATTGGATGTCGGCCGATGAGAAGCTGCGCAATCCGGATGCAACGGCTGAACGCATCAATGTACCGGCCAATCCGGCACATTACTGGCGTTACCGGATGCATCTTTCACTGGAGGACTTGCTGGAGGAAACTGCTTTCAACGACATGATTCGTGCGATGAAACGCCCCTGACCAGGCAGTAGCGCCATTATTTCCATAAAAAAAAGGATTGTACCGGGCAACGGACAATCCTTTTTCAGGTTGTAAGAGTTATTTTTAAGCTTTGCCAGCACTGCCGAGTACTTTCTCGGTTTTGTGCATATAGAGTTTTTTCAGTTCGTCGCGAGCCGGTCCCAGATATTTGCGGGGATCGAATTCAGCCGGTTTGTTGGCAAACACTTCACGAACAGCTGCAGTCATTGCCAGACGTCCGTCGGAGTCGATATTAATTTTGCAAACAGCCGATTTGGCAGCACTGCGCAACTGATCTTCGGGTATGCCGATTGAATCATTCAATTTACCACCATACTTATTGATGGTTTCCACATATTGCTGCGGTACGGAAGAAGATCCGTGAAGGACGATGGGGAATCCAGGAATTCTTTTTTCAATCTCTTCCAGGATATCGAAACGCAAGGGGGGCGGTACCAATACACCGTCTTCGTTGCGGGTGCACTGTTCTGGAGTGAACTTAAAGGCTCCGTGTGAAGTGCCGATGGAGATAGCCAATGAGTCGACGCCGGTGCGCGATACAAAGTCAACCACTTCGTCGGGTTCGGTATAAGTGTGGTGTTCTGCCTGAACATCATCCTCTATGCCGGCCAATACACCCAACTCGCCTTCCACAGTAACGTCATACTGATGAGCGTAATCAACCACTTTCTTTGTCAGTGCAATATTTTCTTCATAGGGTAGGTGAGACCCGTCGATCATCACGGATGAGAAGCCACTTTCGATGCAGTCTTTGCAAAGTTCGAAGCTGTCGCCATGATCGAGGTGAAGTACAATGGGTATCTCATAACCCAGTTCTTTGGCATATTGAACGGCTCCCTGGGCCATATAACGTAGCAGGGTCTGATTGGCATATTTGCGTGCACCGCTGGAAACCTGAAGAATTACAGGTGACTTCGTTTCCACACAAGCTGCGATAATGGCCTGCATTTGTTCCATGTTGTTGAAATTAAAAGCGGGGATGGCATAGCCACCATCGATTGCTTTTTTGAACAACTCTCTTGAGTTTACTAAACCCAGTTCTTTATAACTTACCATTGTATTTGTTATTTAGTTGTAGTGATAATCTAATGACGAGGCAAAAATACGATTTAATCTCCGATAAATGAAATTTTTTACCTGAAATAGTCACATAACCACCGTTAAAAAAATATACAATCTTTCTTATTTTCTCAGGTTTTTTTTGTTTATTTACCATTCATTTTTTCGGTGAAGCTTTAACCTGTTTAGCAACTTAACATTTATTGCATTATGATTATCGGTATACCAAAAGAAATTAAAGTCCAAGAAGGTAGGGTGGGGTTGACACCCGCAGGAGCATATGAACTTATACGCAGGGGGCATCGAGTCTTTGTACAAAAAAATGCCGGTAAAGACAGTGGTCTTCCGGATGAACGTTACATCAAAGCAGGAGCAGTCATGCTCGACACCATCGAGGAAGTATACGGATGTGCCGACATGATTGTAAAAGTGAAAGAACCACTCGAAAGTGAATTTGCACTCATCAAAAAAGATCAGATAATTTTCGCCTACTTCCATTTCGCGTCAGACAAGAAATTGACGGAAGCGATGATGGAGAGCGGCGCTGTTTGTATTGCCTACGAAACGGTGATGGACAAGAACGGCGTTTTGCCTCTGCTGACCCCCATGAGCGAAGTGGCCGGACGGTTGTCTGTACAACAGGGCGCCAAATATCTTGAAAAGCCGCAAGGAGGAAAGGGGGTGCTGCTGGGTGGCGTGCCGGGTGTGAAACCTGCCGAGGTGATCATCATTGGCGCAGGTGTGGTGGGATCCAATGCTGCGCTGATGGCTTCGGGACTGGGTGCTCATGTGAAAATACTGGATGTCAACTTGAATCGGCTTCGCTATCTGACCGAGGTGATGCCCGCCAACGTGGAGACGGTTTATTCCACCAAGTTTGCAATAACTGATTTGGTGAAAACAGCCGATCTGGTCATTGGTGCCACCCTGCAGGTGGGCATGAAAGCTCCGCACTTGGTGACGCGGGAGATGCTGAAGGAGATGACACCCGGAACTGTGGTGATCGATGTGTCGGTCGACCAGGGAGGTTGTTTCGAAACAACCCATCCTACCACCCATGCCCATCCCACATATGTAGTGGATGAGATCATACATTATTGTGTGGCCAACATCCCCGGAGCAGTGCCTGTTACCTCAACCCGCGCCCTTACCAATGCGACCATGCCTTATGTCCTCATGCTGGCAGATAATGGATGGAAGGCTGCCTGTCAGGCATATCCCGATCTGAGACAAGGACTCAACATTGTTGAGGGAGATGTGGTATTCAAGGGGGTGGCCGATTCGTTGAGCTTGTCTTATAAAGAATGGAAGGGCTGATCTGAAAATATCTTCTCATTTTCCTTTGCAGATCAGGAAAAATTAATTTTCTTTGTTCCTCACTATTTATAACTTTTATAAATAGCATTAAATTCACAGTTTACTATAAT